>JAZFUA010000317.1:0-2767 GCA_036446975.1 Dehalococcoidales bacterium | reverse complement strand
CCAGCAGCACCGGCGGGTCAATTTCTGCCTTCGGGTCAATATAGCATTTTCCCTCGATAAAGATTTCCTTGCCCCGCTGCATCAGGAGGTCACAATTGGCCTTAAGATACTTCTGCGGATCACCGATGTCTATCCAGTAAGCATCGGAAGGGAAAGAGAGAACGGGTTCGCCCATTTCCAGAAGCTTGGGGAAAAGGTCAGTCTCAAACATGGAGTAAGTGGCTGACGGGATGTGCTGGAGCACTTCCGGTTCCAATATATAAATGCCAGCATTAATCAGGTTGGTGGTGACTTTATCCCAGGTCGGCTTCTCCACGAAGCGCTTCACCATGCCGTGCTCATCTTGTTCCACAATGCCGTATATAATAGGATTATCAACCGGTGTTAGAGCTATGGTGACCTTGGGTTTGACTTCCTGGTGGCGGCGCATCATCTCACCCAGGTCGATCCCGGTCAGCATATCACCGTTGAATACAAAAAAAGGCTCATCAAGAAACGGTCCGGCATTCTTTACCGCTCCCGAGGTGCCTAGTGGCGTTTCCTCCACCGCGTAGCTGATGCGAATCCCCAGCCTATTGCCATCGCCGAAATTTTCCTTTATTACCTCCGGCAGGTAGTTCAGAGCTAGAATGAAGTCAGTAACGTTATGCTTCGCTGCATTTAACATAACATGTTCCAACAAAGGCCGGTTTAGCACCGGCACCATTGGCTTGGGGATGCCACAGGACAGTGGACGTAAACGAATACCATGTCCACCAACCAGGATTACCGCTTTCATAAGCTCCTCACGTGGCCATTTCCACCGGCTAATTGTGGCATTATCATGATTTATTTTTAAAGAATGAAATCAAATATGTCAAGCCGGGTGTCGGCCAAATCCGCTTTCGCCAGACTGAAATTTTACCGTTTTAGGATTTAGGGACTTGCCCACGTAAATGATAAGTAAGACTACGTATAGCTGCCGAATACGATGACAGATAAATTATTAAAGACAGTATCATTATTAGAATTGGAGGGTTTAAGAGCATGAAGATAACGATAGTGGGTGCCGGAGTAGTTGGCGAGGCGACAGGGACAGTCCTTGCGCAGCACGGGTTTGATATTGTTTTTACGGATGTCAACGCTGGGGTAGTCAGCCGGTTACGTGAGAAAGGGCATCAGGCTTTCGAGGTCGGGGAGCTGGATAAAGTGGATACCGACATCTACATGCTGTCCATCCCTACTTATCCGCTGGACCTCTGCCGGGATCAGGCTGAAGCGGAGAAACTTGAGAAATCAATGAGCCCCGTGGAATGGTGCGACGTTGGCATTAATTTCACTAAGTCGGCTTCGGTCACAATTGGGAAGTGGCTGGCATCCGCCAACCGCTACCAACTGGTGGCGATCAGGAGCGCCGTCCTGCCCGGCACCACTGAAGACATGATCATACCTATTCTCCAGGAGCAATCGGGCAAAAGGGCAGGTGTTGACTTTGGGGTCTGCGTGAACCCGGAGTATCTCCGCGAGAAAATGGCAGTTCAGGACATCGCCAACCCATGGGTTAATGTTATCGGCGAACTTGACCAGAGGGCTGGTGACATGCTGCAGCAGGTCTACCGATGGTCAACGGCTCCGCTGTACCGGGTTTCACTGAAAGAAGCGGAGATGCAAAAGTTCATCCATAACCTGTGCAATGCTACCAAGATATCATTTTTCAACGAGATGAGGATGCTTTGCAAGCAGGCCGGGGTGGACGATGGCAAAGTAATCCCCATTGTGGCTAAGAGCGCTGAGGCGCTGTGGAATCCCGAGTATGGTACCAGGGATTACGGCCCCTTCGGTGGAAAGTGCCTGCCCAAAGATACTGTTGCTTTCGTTGCCTGGGCACAGCGAAGCGGCTGGGAAGCCCGCATGGTCAAAGCGGCGATTGAAGTAAATGATCTTTATGCCGCTCATCTCCAGGAACCCCTCGTCTCATCTGCGATACAGACTTAGAGCAATCGCCATGGAAGATATTACTTCCTTGTTGCTCTTCTATTTGCCTTTGGGAGTGGTAGGGCTATGGCGGTGGGGAACCTGGCTGATGCGGAGAGCTATCGGCTGGTTCTATCGGCAGGATAGACATAATTACGTTGAGATGGTTTCGGTGGTGACGCCTGTCTACAAAGAAGACCCGGCAATCTTCCGCATGGCATTAGAATCATGGAAAGCCAACAACCCCGCTGAGATAATCGCAGTAATTGACTATATAGATAAAGATTGCATCAGGGAATTCCAGTTATTCAGCCAGGATTATGCCGGTACCAGACTCATCGTTACCGAGAAGCCCGGGAAGAGGCCTGCCCTGGCTGACGGCATCAAAGCTGCGTCGAATGAAATTATTGCCCTGGTGGATAGTGATACGGTGTGGAGCGCTTCTGTCCTGGTGGAAGCATTACGGCCCTTCGCTGACTCGGCAGTAGGTGGAGTGGCGACCCGGCAGAACGTCCTTAATCCCAGGTCAATAGCCCAGAACATCTTCGATATTCAGCTTGACCTGAGGTTCTATGACGATATGATGCCGGCGGCGGTGATGGGGGATGCCTTTACCGTATTGTCCGGGCGGACGGCTTTTTACCGCCGCCAGGCCATACTGCCCCTGCTCGATGACCTGGTCAATGAGAAATTCTGGGGCAGGCAGTGCATTGGGGGTGATGATAAGCGGCTGACCTATCTTGTAGAGTCGGCCGGCTGGAAAACCCGCTACCAGCACACCGCCCAGGTTTATACGCCGGGGGCACCTGATATA
>JAZFUA010000316.1:0-5395 GCA_036446975.1 Dehalococcoidales bacterium | reverse complement strand
AAGTACGCTCCTTCCGTAATTCAATCGCTGTTCATCTACTCTTTATAACGGAATTTATCCTTAAAAGTTAGTTGGAATAGTAATAAATTTTTAAAAAATTACTGAGTTTCTCTGTCTCAGTTTTAACAAACTTTCTGAAGGGATATACCACAGGTGAGCAAGTGAAGATGCCTTGATGAACGGTTTTGGGGATGAATCCAGAAGCTTAGTTCTTTTTTATACTATAAAGGCAGCCGCAGTAATGCTGCCGGTGGATACCCCACTCTTTAGCCAGCTCCGAGGCTCTCTGGAAACCGGCTTTTTTCTTGAAATCCCTGACTAAAAAGCTGTCACCGCCGATTTCCTGACCTACCTGATTGACTACCGCGGCTGATTTCTGGGGGCCGATGGTTAAGGTGGTGGTAAAAGCATCCAGTCCGGAGTCCTTCATATAATGAAAAGTCTTTTCCAGCCGGTGTCTGAAGCATACCTGGCATCTCCTGCCACCTTCCGGCTCATCTTCAAGCCCCTTTATTCCAACAAACCACTCTTCAGGTTTATAGGAACCGATGTCTAAAGGGAAATCCAGTTCTCCGGCTACTTTTTTGGCAGCCTCCAGCCTTTTCTCATATTCTTCCCGGGGATGAATATTGGGATTGTAGAAAAAGCCATAGACGTCGTGTCCTTCCGATGCCAGTCTCTCGGCGGCCCCGCTGGCGCAGACACCGCAGCATATATGCAACGCCACCTTCATTGCCAGGACTCAAGGCTGCTGACTACCTGGTTATGGTTGGTGAAGGGAGTGCAGCTAAGATTTGTCTCCCGGCAACGCTCCAGAAGTGTGCCGGTAGCAAAGATTTGGTGGCTTATTTTTGCCGGTGAGAGGTCTGATTCACCGTCGCCTATATAGATTACCCGGTAGCCCTGGTGAAGGAAAGAGTTCGTATAGGCTAGCTTAAAATCATTATCCAGTTTATCTCCGTCAGGCCCGATATATTGCACTATCAGCCCCTCAGGGCGAAAGGCTGTTTGGGCGGCGTATACTTCAATGTCCGGCATTCCAAGACTTGTTAAGATGTCCTCTATGTAGAACTGCAGGCCGTTACTGACAATGACAAAACGGAAATCCAGTCGAAGACAGCAATCTATCAGTTCCTGAAAGCCGGGCCGCATTGTTGTCTCTTTTCTCACTATCTCAAGCAGGCTTTCTTTAGCGGTTTTGACGGTGGAAAACGCTTCGGAATTGAAGTGCCCCACCGTTATTTTACCCTCCTGATAGTCTCTGAATAATTGTCTCCATTCCCCACTGCCGAAAGCATCCAGTATGATAAAACTCACATCTTCCTCGGTCACGGTGCCATCAAAATCACATTGGACTATGGTTTTTTGTGTTTCCTTCAAGCTTCTGCTACCTCCAGACACAAAGCTCTGATTCAGAGTTGGCTGTCCCGCTCTCTATCTCGGAGCACTCTCCGCAGTAATTTCCCCACCGGCGTTTTGGGTATTTCGTCAATAAATTCAACTTCGCGGATACGCTTATACGGGGATATTCTTTCGGCACAGAAGGTGATAAGCTCTGCTGCTTTAGCGGTATGTTCTGCTTTTATCACCACATATGCCTTCGGTATTTCACCGGCTAAGGCATCAGGTTTGCCCACCACGGCGCATTCTTTAACTGCGGGATGTTTGTAGAGGATGGCTTCAACCTCAGCCGGGGCTATGGTATAGCCCTTATATTTTATTGTTTCTTTCTTGCGGTCCAGGGCGTGAAAATAGCCTTCTTCATCTATCATCGCCAGGTCACCGGTGTAAAGCCACCCTTTACGGAGGGCTTCCCGGGTGTCTTCAGGACGGTTGAGATAGCCCTTCATTACCTGAGGCCCCCTGATTATAAGTTCACCGGTCTGACCTACGGGTAGCTCAATTTCACCAGTTTCCTCATCAACAATACGGGCATCGGTATCGATAACGGGTATGCCGATTGTTCCCGGTTTTATCCTTTGCAGGGGCGAATTGCAGGCTTCAGGCGATGCCTCGCTCAGGCCATAGCCAAGAACCATGGGGATACCGGTCAGCTGTTCCCACCTCTGTTTTACTTCCGGGGGAATAGGCATTGCCCCGCTTTTTACATATCTCAGGCTTGAGAGGTCGTGTCTGGATATAGCCGGACTATTTATCAGCGAGATGAACATAGAGGCGGCGCCGTACATAACAGTTGCCTTTTCCCGCTCAATCGTCATTAATAGTTCATCGGCGTTAAAGCGGGGTGTGATAATTACCCTGGCGCCGCTGAAGACAGGTGAATTGAGACAGGTGCAACCTCCCCAACTATGATAGAAGGGAAGCAGGCCGATGATAATATCCTCTGGGCTCCATCCGAACCAGGCGGTATTTTGTATGGCGTTGGCTACTAGGTTGTAGTGAGTGAGCAAGACTCCTTTTGATAGCCCTGTAGTGCCTCCGGTATAGACTATGGCAGCCACATCGTTTCCGGGTTTTATCCGGAATCGGGGTGGGGTGGAGGGGTAATCCTTCAGAATTTGTTTAAGAGGAATAGTATCCCTATCCTTTTTAGTACCGGTTAAAATAACCGTTTTCAATGCTGTCCCGGTTTTTACCTCTTTAACCAGGGGATAAAAATCCTTGCTGGTGATTATAGCAGTGGCGGTGGTATCGTTAAGCTGATGTTTAAGTTCCATGGCTTTGGACAGGGGGTTGACAGTGACAACTGTGGCGCCGGCTTTCATTATCCCGTAATAACCGGTAACGAAGTCAAGGTTGTTGTTGAGGAAAAGCACTACTCTGTCCCCGGCTCTTACACCCAGATTATGGAGCCCGTTAGCCAGCTGTCCGGTCAAATTATCAAGTTCTTCGTAGCTCAGCCTTTCTTCCCCGGAGCTGAAAGCGATATTCTCAGGCCACCTTTCCGCTGCCCGGGACAGTAAACCAAAGAGGGGTATCTCCGGGTACTCCAGTGTCTTCGGGACACCTTCCGGCCAGAACTTGAACCAGGGCCTGTCTTGTAAAATCCGGAACTTTTCCATATCAGTTTTAACTCCTTATCGGGACAAGGAAATTGTATCACAAAGAAACCACCCTTGAAACTGGCAGTGAGAATGCCGGCTTGTGCTATAATGCGGCTGAGATGGCTAAACAAGGTGGTAACAAACCGGAGTGCTCAGTGTGCGGCGAATGCTGTAAGAAACTCGGATATGAAGTACGGATGACTCCGGGCGACTACAGGAGGTGGAAGCACCAGGAGAGGGATGATATCCTCAGCTATGCCCTTCTTATCTCAGGGAGTGGTGGCAGGGGTTATCTCTGGTTCGACCCCGAAATCAAACTGGAGTTGGACTGCTGCCCGTTTCTTACCGAGTATGCTTTCGGGAAATATTCCTGCGCTATTCAGGAAACAAAACCGATGATATGCCGGAAGTTCTGGTGTGCCTGGACCTATGGGGCGGGCGAAAGAAGCGTTCCCTTCAAGGTTGCTACTGGCTGGACTGAGAAAGCCAGAAAGCTAGGGTATGGCAAAAAAGGGGAAAAACCTCCCTTGGTGAAGGCAGGTTCAAGCGAGGCTATATTCCTCTTTCCGGAGTAAATTTATCCTGGTGCTTCCCGGCTGGTCGTCAGTATTGCATCCCCCGTAATCACCGGGTTACCTTTTTCATTGATACCCTTGATAGAGCAACGGACAATTACTTGGTCGTCATTGTTTTCGAGCTTGGATACCTTGCCGGTCAGGGTAAGACTATCGCCCGGGCGTGCGGGGTCTTTAAACCTCACATTGAGCTTGCCACCGGTGATCCACTTCTGTCCGAAAGCCTTCGTCATCATCTGGGAAACATAGGCCAGGATAAGCATACCGTGGGCAACGGTACCGCCCAGAGGAGTTTTCCTGGCGAAATCCTCGTCTATGTGAACCGGATTAAAGTCCTGGCTCGCCTCGGCGTACAGGTTAATGTTCTGCTGAGTGATCGTCTTTTTAAGTTCAGGAAGTTCAATTCCCTCCCTTAATCCGGCTGGTTGTTCCTGGTTATTTGCCATTATTCTCCACCATCCTGCAGGGGTAGTATAAAGCTGGTTTTTCCGGTTAGCACTGTCTTTCGGTGCTGATTACGAACATCGATGTCCACGGTTAACAGGTGAAGTTTACCCCGCCGCTGTGTCCGGCTTATCCGTGCATAACTGGTCAGGCTATCGTCCAGACTGACCATATCTATAAACTCCAGCTCCTGGGAGATATGAATTGATCCCGGAGGCAGGCTGATAGTCCGTGAGAGTGTTGCCATTGCGGAGGCAGCTACCGCCATCGGTGGCACAAGCCCGGTGTCTTGATACAGAGGGCTGGTGTCCTCAACCGCTTTAAGGAAAATGGAGACGGTTGAAGCGTCCAGTTTGTAGTTACCGGGGGGGAACTCATAACCGGCTTCTATCTGGCTATAGTCAATCTCTGTCTGGTCATTCATGGATAATCCTTTCTAATAGGTTTGGGGCATTCCGTCAGGACGTTGTGTATTCTATCTCCAAAAAGGCACAATAGTCAATATTCCCTACTAATGGCGCATCTACCTCCTTTTGAGTACAGAGCGTGTCACTACTTTACAAGGAGGCTCTATTCATTGTAGAATTGAGTAATTAGTTCTAGTTTAGGTTGTTACAAGCTTGTTTCAGGTCATTTCCGACTTCTTGAGCGTTACATGGCCGAACTCTAACTAAAATTCATAAGAGAGGAGGTCATCCAATGAGTTTTGAAGATAAATCTCTCCAGTGTTCCGATTGTGGAACTAGCTTCGTTTTTAGTGCCGATGAGCAAGAGCTATTCCAGTCACGGGGTTATACTAATGAGCCCAAACGCTGTCCCGAATGCCGTCAGGCAAGAAAGACCGAGCGTACCGGAAGCAGTAGTTTCGGAGGCAGGCGCCAGATGTTCCCGGTGGTTTGCGCTGAATGTGGCAAAGAAACTGAAGTTCCTTTTGAGCCTCGAGGTGATAGGCCGGTTTACTGTAGCGATTGCTACCGTAAAGTCAGGCCAAACAGATAAATAACGGGGTTTGATCCTGTCAGGACATACGTAAGTTGAGAATGATTAGCTTGCGTATGTCCTTTAAATATTTTCTAGTCTGTCGGGATAGCTTTCTTTCGCTCTCTAAAACAGGGTATAATCAATCAATAGTACCCGGTTAAGAAATAAAGTTCGGATGGTGCAAGTCTTACTGTGTCTGACCGCAGGAATCCTATGAACCAAGAATTTACCCACCGGGTACAGGCAGTGGTTGATAATATTGGTCTGGCAGTAGTAGCTAATCCGGATGTTATCAAATTGAGTTTACTGGGACTGCTGTGCCGTGGCCATGTGCTTCTAGATGATTTTCCCGGTGTTGGCAAAACCTTACTGGCAAAGTCGCTGGCACAG
>JAZFUA010000315.1:0-4879 GCA_036446975.1 Dehalococcoidales bacterium | reverse complement strand
ATTATCCCGAAGTTCAACGGCAGATAGAAGATTTTCTTAATCTCAATTTTGGTAATAAAAATGACATGGAGGTGGAAGTATGATGAGGCAGGAAGGATTTACAGAAAAAGCTCAGGAAGCATTGGCTCAATCACAAGAGATAGTGCGACAGTATCAGCACAATCAGTGGGATGTAGAACATATCTTGATGGCTTTACTTTCCCAGGAACAAGGATTGGTTGGAGATTTATTACGCGACATCGGTGTCAATGTAGATGAGGTAAAACAAAAAGTGCGGGCATCCCTGGAGGGAATGCCGAAAGTGGCTTATCAGACAGGTCAGATTTATGCTACGCCGAATGTTGCCCAGTTGTTCGAGACAGCCAAATCAGTAGCGGACAGATGGCAAGACGAGTTCATCGGTACAGAGCACTTGCTGATTGCAATTACCAGAGATGAAAAAGGTGAAGCAGCCAGAATCCTTAATAGCCTTGGGGTTGAACAGGAGAAGGTTTTCCAGGCACTACAAAAAATTCGCGGCGGGCACCGTGTTACCGATGCCAGGGCCGAGAGCAAATATCGCTCCCTTGAGAAATACGGACGTGACCTCACCGAGTTGGCCCGCCAGGGCAAACTGGACCCGGTTATCGGGCGGGAGGTTGAGATTAAACGGGTAATGCAGGTGCTCACTCGGAGGACAAAGAATAATCCGGTAATTGTTGGTGAAGCCGGGGTAGGTAAAACCGCCATTGCCGAAGGTCTGGCACAGAAGATTGCCACGGATGATGTCCCCAATTCTCTTAAAGGGCGCAAAGTCATAGCTCTGGATATGGGAGCCATGGTAGCGGGAAGCAAATTCCGTGGTGAGTTTGAAGAACGGCTAAAGGCAGTAATGGATGAAGTCCGGCAGTCACAGGGTGAAGTCATATTATTTATTGACGAGATTCACACAGTAGTCGGTGCCGGCGCTGCCGAGGGGGCTATTGATGCCAGTAATATGCTTAAACCGGCGCTGGCTCATGGTGAGCTACAGTGCGTGGGTGCCACCACTATGGACGAATACCGTAAATTCATCGAGAAGGATAAGGCTTTGGAACGGCGTTTGCAGCCGGTGTTCCTTGGTGAGCCCAGCGTTGAGACTACTATTGAGATGCTCCGCGGACTACGGCCGAGGTATGAAGCCCACCACCAGATCGAAATCAGCGATGATGCCCTCGAGGCAGCTGCCAAACTAAGCCAGCGCTATATCTCGGACAGGCAATTACCTGATAAAGCCATTGACCTTATTGATGAGGCTGCCAGTAAGCTGCGTATTGATACCGAAAGCGCTCCACCAGAGGTAAAAGCCCTGGAGCAACGCAAGGAACAGTTAGCCGACGAAGAAGAAGCGGCTTCTCAGCGCCAAGAATATGAGCAAGCCGCCCGGATTAAGGCCGAAAGATTGGGCCTGGAAGAAAAATACAATCAGGCCAAGAGCAACTGGCTCGAACAAGGGAAAATTAATGAAACGGTAAATGAAGAGGTTATCGCCAGGTTGATTTCTGACTGGACAGGTATACCGGTATCTCACATGCTTGAGGGTGAAGCTGAGAAACTGCTGCATATGGAGGACCGAATCCATGAGAGCTTGATTAATCAGGAAGAGGCGGTAACCGCCATTTCGGAAGCAATCCGGAGGAGCCGGGCCGGTCTCAAAGACCCGAACCGGCCGATTGGCAGCTTTATGTTCCTTGGGCCAACCGGGGTCGGTAAGACCGAGCTAGCCCGCACTCTGGCCCGATTCCTTTTCGATGACGAAAATGCCATGATACGCTTGGATATGTCTGAATACCAGGAGAGACACACCGTATCCCGTCTTATCGGGGCACCACCGGGCTATGTAGGCTATGAAGAAGGAGGACAACTCACTGAAACGGTGAGACGCCGCCCCTACCGGGTAATCCTTCTTGACGAGATTGAAAAAGCTCACCCGGAGGTATTTAACACCCTGCTCCAACTTCTTGATGACGGGCGGTTGACCGATGGCCATGGCCGGACGGTAAATTTCAAGAACACGGTAATCATTATGACCAGTAATACCGGGGTTGAACTCATCAAACGCCAGTCAAGCTTAGGTTTCGCCCCTCAGAAGAGCGGAGCTAAATCCCAGCAGCAAAATTACGAGGATATGAAGGAAAAGGTGATGACCGAGGTGAAAAAGACCTTCCGTCCTGAGTTTCTCAACCGCCTGGATGACATCCTGGTTTTTCATGAACTCAGTGAGGAACAACTCAGAAGCATTGTCGATTTGCTGGTTATAGATTTGCAGGAGCGGTTGGCTGAGCACAAACTTACCCTAGAGATGACAGAAACCGCCAAATCCTGGCTTGCCAAAACAGGCTTTGACCCACTCTACGGAGCCCGGCCGCTCAGGCGGGCTGTGGAACGATATGTGGAGAATCCGCTGTCAACAAAAGTGCTTCGGGGTGAATTTAACGACGACGACAATGTCATCGTCGATCTGGTTAACGACGAGTTGACCTTCAGCACCAAAACCAAGGTAGCCAAAGCAGCGGCTAAATAGTATAATAGTCTGTCGATGGGGCTGTAGCTCAATTGGGAGAGCGTTTGACTGGCAGTCAAAAGGTAGAGGGTTCGAATCCCTCCAGCTCCACTTCGATACTAAAATCCGTTTGGCAGCCAACAGAATATGGTTTTAGATCGTATGACTGCACAGGGTGGCCCGGCACGAGCCTCGCTTGGACTATACCTTTTGATTGTCATAGAAACCTTCCTTTTGTCATGCAAAGTAGATGGTCTTGTATCCATCACACCAAAGAATTACCAATACCAGATAGGCACGTTTGTCAGGTTCTGCTCCACAATAAAGCAGAGTACAGTAAAGGTCTATCTCCTTCAGTTCCTTTTTTAGTTATTCGTTCTTAACCTAACCGCCATGGCGTTGTAAAACATCCGCGCTTCTGTTGTACCAGCAAGACTGTGATATAGTATCCTGGTAAAGAGTTTGAGATTCAGACTCTTTTTATCATTTCTTACTCGTATGAAAAGGTTCCTTTTCAAAGAAAGCTTCGCGCTTACACTTCAGGCGTTAATAGTCAAAAAAAGCTACTATTGATTTATACTTGTATCAGAGTGATAAATAAAGGAGCATCATTAATGGTGCTCCTTTATTTATCTTATTATTAGGGCTAACCAGCCAGTTACTTCATTAACCGGCTAAATTCTACCGCCAGTCGTCAATGCTATAGGCCTGGCCGTGCCCGCCGCCAGATCGTTCGAGAACCGTTTCCTCCCCATGGGCGATAATGATACAGTTGGACCAGGGGGCGGGACAGACTGGCACCATATAATCATCGGGTAATTCCTTCCAGTGCTTCCCTGAGGTCTTTTCTATCCCCATCCAGCCATTAGTGGCATAATCAGGTCTGCCCCGCATCCGGTATCTTGATAGTGGTTCAAAGCTCTTCTTGTAGATATACTCGTAGACATCGTCCTTGGACTTAAAACCCACATTATACAGGTCCATAGCCATGGATGGTATCATTATCAGGGAAACGCCGCCTTCCCTGGTCACCCACATGCCATCCAGGAGATAATCCAGGAAGTTGTGCGGTCCGGGAATACCTTTAACATCAAGCCATCTGGCTATGGCGCCGTGACCGCTTTTCTGAAGGGCCCGATAAACACCCGGCATCCAGGTTTGGCCTCCACCTCCACCCATACCGCCCCCACCCATAATGACACTCTCATCTTTTTTGAAACCAAGCTCTTCGTTCAAGCCTTTCCAGCCCGGCGGTAGTCCCTCGGCATACTCGGCACGGAGAAGAGCAGAGCCGCGGCCTCCATAAGTCATGATGGTGGATACGGTTTCCTTATAGCCGCCCAGGTTACGCCACAGCAGACCCCCGACACGACCAATGGCTTTATTGGGTGGGTTACCGATGCTACCCCGGCCGTAGCTGACATTCATACCTATCTCCTTGTAGATAGGTCCGCTCACAATGAAGCTGCCGCCACCGCCGCGTCCGTCACCGGTGCCGCCCCCTGATTCGGCAATAGCCAGCACTATGGGGAAATACTCCGGCTTACAGCCGGCCATTACGGCATTAACTGCCACCTGCTCTACCGTTGCAGTCCGGAACATGGGCATGAAGGTGACCACTTCACCCTTCTTTCGTTCCCTTACATATCCCCCGGTTTCCGAAACTGACTTTAAATCCCTTTGAAGAGTTATCACTTCATCAGGTTTGTGGCTGGTGCCGGTCAGCATTTCCTTTACCCGTTCCTCGGTAGGCATTCTAACGGGCAGGCCATCCGTATACATGGCAAAAGGAGCATCCAGTATTCCGGCAATATTCTCCGACTGGTCGAAGAATACCTCGGCTTCATTAAGAGTCCCTTCAAAGACTATCCGTGGCTGCTCCGGCTCCCATTTACCACTCTTTTTTTCCTCGTCAGTCAGAGGACGGGTCAGGGCTTCAACCAGAGGCTCAATCCACCTGTCCACATCTTCTGGCCCGATCATCGTACGGTGAGCTTCTATAATGCGTAGCCCGGGAATGCCGTAGAGCAGGGCGTCATGCTTAACCTTGGTAGTCTCTTCTTCTAAATCGATAAGAACAGTTGGAATACCGGCTTTCTCAAGTTCCGCTAAATAAGGCAACTGCCTGTTAACAGCCCCATGTCACCAGCAGACCCCAAGTATCAAGCCGTCAGCCGTCTTCATCTCTTCTTCCGATATCCGTATCGGGGCAATATTGTAAGTCTTTTTAGTTTTCCAGTTCACGTTTGGATAATCTATTTTCAGCTTCTTCTCTAGAGGTATTGTTATATCCGGTTCACCACAGATACTGATATAGATCTCTTTACCGTCGAGGGTGTCGAGGCGTGGTGCTAAAGC
>JAZFUA010000314.1:0-3168 GCA_036446975.1 Dehalococcoidales bacterium | reverse complement strand
CAACTTGGTATCGAAAGAAAGTTAACAGAAGTTGACGGTCTTGAGGCCGTAAGGTTGTGGTGGAGATATGTAAATGACTATGATGATATCGCCCTTGCTACCCTCCTCGAATACAACCGGGAAGACGTGGTAAACCTGAGGACTCTGAAGGATAAATTATTACTCCGAGGGGAGGGAAAATAACGCATGGTTATCCAGGGTAACCACAATGAGTGAACTGGAAAAACTGAATTCAACAATTATGGGGGAGGCAAATAGAATCCTCTATGATCACGGATTGCTCCAGCTACTCGGTGAGTACGGCAACCCGGTTGTAACCGGCAGCTATGTGCTGGAGTTAATGACCTGGCGAGACTTGGACATCTATATCGAGACTGACGATATGACGGAAACCACCTTCTTCCGGCTGGGAGCGGATATTACTCAGCGATTAAAGCCGAGCCGGATGCACTACCGTAATGAGTTTATCGCTGAGACGCCCGGCTTACCCCTGGGTTTATACTGGGGGATATATCTTTCCGGTCTCGGTTTCCCGGAAGAATGGAAGATAGACTTGTGGGCGATAGATTCGGAGCAGAGAATTATCCTTCAAAAAGTTCTTGATGACCTGCGGATTAAAATAGGCGAAGACCTAAAGCCGGCAATCCTGGCCATAAAAAATCACTTTTGCCGGCACCCTGAATACCGGCGGAAATTTACCAGTATGGATATTTATCAGGCCGTCATCGAAGAAAACATCAAATCGGTTGAAGACTTTGCCGTGTGGCTGGAAGAGAACAGAGGAATTTCTTAAAAGGCTTTTTTATCGGTCTCACCCGTTATGAATTAAACGAGATAAAAATCACATACACCCAGCCTCCCGGCATTTATAATTGAGGAAATTAGTGGGAGGAGGTAAACAATTAATGGGATGAGCACCGTTTGACTGGAGTTTCGTGAGAGAACTCGAAAAACAACTGGCCGAGGAACGCCTGGCCAGGCAGATAAAAGAAAAAGAGACCGGGCCCGTTTCTGATAAAGAACCAGTAAGAAAATAAATAAGGGCAGAAACTTCTGCAGCTTTGAGAGTGCCATCTTCAGTATTGAAGGTGGCACTTATTCTTTATCAATCATCCAGCCAGGCATAATTCTGTGTATATCAGGTGTCAGTTTCTTAATGACGGTCTTATTGCCGTGCTATTATTAGATTCCTTAACGACTGTATGCGAGGTTGGGCAGACAAGGCATATGGTAAAATAGTAAAAATAACAGGGTATAAGGGAGGTGTTCATCTTGGAGGTACAGGTTGAACAATTTAACGGTAAAATAAGGGAAATCATACCCGAAAAGGCACCGCTGGAGCAGATTGCCACCGGACTTGGCTTCACCGAAGGCCCTCTCTGGCGCGGAGATCATCTGCTTTTCAGTGACATTCCCAGAAGCCGTATCGTTCGTTTGCGCATCCTCAGCGAGGGACCCGAAATAACTACTTTTCGCAGCCCCAGCGGCAACTCAAACGGTCTGACCCTGGAAAAGAACGGACGCCTTATTGCCTGCGAGCACGGCACCCGGCGGGTAACCCGCACCGAGATAGACGGCTCTGTTTCAGTTCTGGCTGACCGATATGAGGGGCACCGGCTAAACAGCCCCAACGATGTGGTGGTCAGGTCCGATGGCAGCATCTACTTTACCGACCCGTCTTTTGGACTGGGGACTCCCCCAAAATGGAAGGAGTTACCCTATAACGGAGTATACCGTATCACCCCTGATGGCGAGTTGGTGTTGCTGGTGGACGATTTTGACCTGCCCAACGGGCTGGCCTTTTCACCCGACGAGTCAGTGCTCTACATTAATGATACGGCCCGAGGACATATCCGGGCATTTGATGTCGGGCAGGACGGTAATATCAGCAACGGACGGGTGTTTGTTGAGCTGAAAGGTGAGGAAGCGGGCCGGCCGGACGGTATGAAGGTTGACCAGCAGGGAAATGTATATTGCACCGGTCCCGGCGGAATCTGGGTTACCGGACCGGACGGTAAAAACCTGGGTCGGGTGATGATGCCGGAGCAGCCGTCAAATTTCGCCTGGGGTGACGCAGACTGGCAAACCCTCTATATTACCGCCCGCACCAGTATCTACCGGATGAAACTGCTGGTGCCGGGATAGCTGTGCTCTAAGGTTGGAGAATTTTTTGAAAGAAGGGAATATGGTATCAATCCGAAGGGGGGATATGGATGATTTCTATTTCGTAGCGGAGATAGATTTAGTTAGTGAAGGAATCTCCCAAGAGAATTCTTACTTACCAGTTTCATTTGAAGAAGAAAGTGAATATTTTGATAAGATAGCCAGGTTTCTTGAACCTTCTCTGAATACAAGCGAAACCGAGTTTACTGCCTGTCCCAAATACACTCTGATTTGTGAAGACGGAGAAAACAAAGAGAGAATTGGGTTGATTATGTTTCTCATCAGGAATATGAACGACCCTGCATTCCAGCATTTTGGGATTTATGACAAGTTTGAAAGAAGTGTATTTCCGGCAGACGGTAGAGTCTGTGAGATATTTCAACTATGGGTAGCACCCGGGCAGAGAAGGAGAGGCCTTGCAACGGAATTAATGAAGAAAGCAGAGGAAATCGCACTTCATAATAATATTAAGATGATTTACACCCATACTGAAGCTGTTAATGACCATGTTGTGGAATTATGTGAGAAACTTGGTTACGAAGTGATAAGAAAAGGTACCCTTTGGGATGAGATAGTGAGGATCAGCCAGGTAAAATACCTCTAGAATTTATCTGGTTCGCTTTTCTGGGATGACTGGGGAGGTAAAGCACATGGCAGATACTACCATTATGCATATTGACCTCGATGCTTTCTTTGTCTCGGTGGAGCAGGTGCTGAATCCTGAGCTAAAGGGTAAGCCGGTAGTGGTCGGGGGCAAGCCCGGGGGGCGGGGGGTAGTCGCCGCTGCTTCGTATGAGGCCCGGGCTTTCGGTTTACACTCGGCTATGCCCCTGAAAACGGCCAGCCGTCTCTGTCCCCAGGCTATCTTCATTCAGGGCAACTTCTCCAGGTATCGTGAGGCATCCAAAAAATTTATGGCTATCCTGGCTGATTTTTCCCCCTTTGTTGAGCCGGGCGGTCTTGATGAAGCTTATCTGGATGTGACCGGTTTTGAGTCCCTCCAGG
>JAZFUA010000313.1:0-2796 GCA_036446975.1 Dehalococcoidales bacterium | reverse complement strand
TGGGGACTCAATTTCAAGTCTGGCAAGTTCGTCTTTAACCATCGGGGCCAGTTCGTCAGGAACCATATTAATCAGCACCAACTGCTTTCCTACCACCAGCTTTAGTTCAGTTACCAGGTCTCTGATACGGGCTACTGTCCGGATACCTTTTACCGAATGGTCGGATATTATCAGCAGGACATCAATATTCTGGGTGGTCCTTCGACTGAGGTGTTCCAGACCCGCCTCGTTGTCCATAACAACATAGGCATAGTTTTCAGCCAACTCGTCGGCGAATCTTCTTAAAACGGAGTTGGGATAACAATAACAATCCGGCCCCTCACCCCTGCCCATAGTTATCAGGTCAAGCCTCTTGCTCTCAACAATAATCTCATTCAAGCGGTATTGAAGAAAGGCTTCCTTGGTCGTTCCCGGGGGTATGTTTAACTTTACCTGATTGAAAGAGGCAATCAATGAGCCTACTGTTTCGTTTATCTCAAGTCCTAAGCCTTCCGCCAGATTGGCATTCGGGTCGGCATCAATAGCCAGGATAGGTCCGGTGCCGTTCTTTTTCAGATAGCGTATTATCATACTGGCTATCGAGGTCTTCCCCGTGCCACCCTTTCCAGCCACTGCGATAGATAAACTCAAATAATCATCTCCTGCTTAATCATTTAACTATTGGCTAAAAGAGCCCCTGTACTTTACCTGTATTAACATCAACATCCACTTTCCTGAAGGCGGGACTTGAGCTGGTGCCCGGCATCAGGTTGATAGTTCCGGCTACGGGGCAAAGGAATTTAGCGCCGGAGTAGACCAGGATATCCCGAATTGGCAGTGTCCATCCCTTCGGCACTCCTTTGAGCGTCGGGTCATGGGTAAGGCTGAGATGGGTCTTGACCATCATGGTAGCGTAGGAATCATACTCAGAGTCAGCCTCAAATTTCTTGGCTTTTGCTTCGGCTTCAGGTGTCCATGAAACACCATCTGCCCCGTAAACAACTGTAGCAATCTTATTCACCCGCTCCCTCAGTTTCATCTCCATTGGATAAAGGAAGTGGAAGTCGTTTTCTTCATTACAGGCATCTATAACGGCATCGGCTAAATCCAGAGCACCCTCGCCGCCTTTGGCCCAGTGACTGCTCTCGGCGCAGCGAGCGCCGGCCGCCTCGGCTGCTTTTTTAACGATAGCCACTTCAGCATCGGTGTCAGTATGGAACCTGTTGATGCAGACCACCGGATTAATACCCGATTCCCTGATTACTCCGATGAAATGGAGCATATTCGGCAGGCCTTTTTCGAGGAGTCCGAGGTTTTCTTTGGTATATTCTTCTGACAGGGGTAACCCGGCGACTACCCGGGGTCCGCCACCGTGCATCTTCAGGGCACGAATAGTGGTGGTAAGAACCGATACATGGGGTTTCAGTCCGCTGTAGCGAGACTTTACATTCCAGAATTTCTCAAAACCGATGTCAGCGGCAAAACCGCTCTCGGTAATATGATAATCAAACATCTTCAGGCCGATACGGTCAGCTATAATTGATGACTGCCCTACGGCGATATTGGCAAAGGGGCCGGCGTGCACCAGGCAAGGCTGATATTCTGCGGTGCACAGCAGGGTTGGATTGATGGCATTTCTCATCCAGGCGGTCATTGCCCCGCCTACCTGAAGGTCACCGGTGGTAACCGGTTTACCCTTTTTATTATAAGCGACGGTTATATTATCCATTCTTTCCCGGAGGTCGGCCAGGTCCCTGACAATGGACAGCATGGCCATTAGCTCGGAACTGACGGCGATACTGAATTTTGACTGCATAGTGAAGCCGTCTGTCTTCCCCCCGATACCGATAATGATATTGCGCAGACTCTGGGCACAGAAATCAATTACCCAGCCCATTTCTACATTGGTGGGGTCAATATCCAGACGCTTCATCCCGGTTAATTTTTCCAGACGGGCATCATCATAGTTCCGTTCGTGCTGCATCCTGGCCGTCAGGGCAACCATGGCCAGATTATGAGAATTCATAATATCATTAATATCCCCGGTAAGCCCCATAGAGAACTCGGTCATCGGAATGAGCAAAGCGTTGCCGCCGCCGGCAGCTGTACCCTTGATGTTCATGGTTGGCCCACCTGATGGCTGACGGAGGGCACCCCCAACATTCTTGCCCCGCTTGCCGAGACCTTCCATCAAGCCGCAAGATGTGGTGCTTTTGCCCTCGCCAAGGGGGGTGGGAGTAATCGCCGTTACCTCAATGTACTTGCCATCCGGCTTATCCTTAAGGCGGTCCATAATTTTCAGAAAATCGAGCTTGGCGATTCGTCCGTAAGGCAGCATTTCCGTCTTTTCCAGCCCAAGCCGCTCCTTCCATTCGTCAGAAGTCGGCATGTTCTCTTCTGCTGCTTCCGAAATTTGCCAGTCTTGCATTTTTACCGCGTCGTAAACCATGGAATCCCCCTTTTTTATTTAAGCTGTTCGTTCCTGTTTGGTAACGCCGGTTATTACAGGGCAACCACCCGGCCACTACATCTTATTGTTTATTTTGCCACTTCAGCTTTTTCGGCACCGGCTACCAGGTCACGGAATATTTCCATTACTGCCTTCCTGACCTCCGGACTGGCATCAATTGGAGAAATGTTAGCCTGGTCAGCTTCAACCACCGCCTGGTCATAAGGGATAAAACCCAGAAAATAAAAATCGGGCAGGTTCTCAATGAGGAATTCCCTGTCCGATTCATTTCTAACTTTATTGCCGACTACGACGATATTTTGTAATCCTATCTCACCGGCCAGCTTCCGAATGTTCACAGCTGTTTC
>JAZFUA010000312.1:0-13651 GCA_036446975.1 Dehalococcoidales bacterium | reverse complement strand
CCAGGATCAAACTCTCTAAATATAAATTGACTTCGTTTTTTGAACCTTCCTTCCGCTATCCAATTGTTAAGGTACGCTATATTCCCACCAAACATTATAACAGTTCTACCGGGTTTGTCAACATTATCTTTTAGCAAATATGCTTTTGGACAATCTTTATTATCATACCCTTTTTTCCTGCTTTTATCAAGTTATCCTCGGCTCCTCTTGATTACCCTCGCCTGACCCCGGGAGACATCCCGGACAACTAGAGCTATAGTCAGCAATATGTTAAAATAACTAATACTTTAATAATTAAGGAAGATAAAGACGGCCTACAGGCAGAAAATAATTAAAAGCCGCCTATAAGAAAAAGGAGGAGAGTAAAATGGCAGAGCCAGTATCGGTACCAAAGGTGGATGTTGAAGTACTCAGAAGCGCCATCAGCAGCGAGTATCGGGAAGTGGCCCTGAACCCCCAGAAAGGGTTCCATTTCCATACCGGACGACCACTAGCCAGAATAGTGGGATACAATGACGAACTGGTTAATATCGTGCCTGAGAATTCAGTCAGCTCGTTTGCCGGGACAGGGAATCCCTTTAGCCTGGGGGCTATCAGACCGGGTGAAAGAGTGGTGGATGTGGGATGCGGGGCTGGTTTTGATAGTTTTATTGCCGCCCACATGGTAGGCGCCAGCGGTCACGTCTTCGGTATTGATATGACTCCGGAGATGCTCCAAAAAGCCCAGGGGGCCTCGGAGGCAGCTGGACTGAGCAACATTGAGTTCCGCCAGGGTATTGCAGAGTCGCTGCCGGTGGATGACAATTGGGCCGATGTAGTCATTTCCAATGGAGTGGTCAACCTGTGCCCTGACAAACTGGCCGTATTTCGGGAAATGTACCGGGTGCTTAAGCCGGGCGGTAGGCTTCAAATAGCCGATATCCTGGTTGAAAAGCCCGTTCCCGAGGAGGCAAAAGAGGAAATTGCCCTGTGGACCGGCTGAATCGCCGGTGCTCTGCTGGAAGCAGAGTTACAGGCTACCGTGGAGGCGGCCGGATTCAGGGACTTTGAGATTACCTGGCGGGCAGATGTGTTTAGCGGAGCACCCCAGGAATCCAGTGCGGCTGAGTTCGACACCAAAGGAATAAACTTCCGGGCTGTCGTGCCCGGTGTGGCTTAGCTGGCTAACATTATTTGTTAAAAGAGTTCACTCCTGACAGATTACAAAATAAATACTTATATATAATGAAATATGTCAGGCTGGCAGGCTTGACTTTTGTCTCATTCATTTCTATAATACTCAAGTCTGCATATCAGGTCATTTCGGGGCAGGGCAAGGTTGTCACGGGGGGTTAAAGCCGGGAATGATAGAGTGTAGAAGTTATTCTGTAAAAACTGCCAGGAATTTTCGTCAGTGAACCAAATTAATATCTGGCAGCAAAGCCTGGTAATAGTGCCCGAGTGGCGCAATGGCAGCGCAACCGACTTGTAATCGGTAGGTTAGTGGGTTCGAATCCCCTCTCGGGCTGGGATAAGTAGCGGGTAACTGGTAGTATCGGGAGAGATGCCGGAGCGGTTAATCGGAACAGACTGTAAATCTGTCGCCCTGACGGGCTACGCAGGTTCGAATCCTGCTCTCTCCACCACCTTCAGGAATTTTTAAAGCTCTGGACTGGACACTACCACTAATATATCTGTATAATAGGACGAGTTGCCCACATAGCTCAGTTGGTAGAGCACGCCCTTGGTAAGGGCGAGGTCATCAGTTCGAATCTGGTTGTGGGCTCAGATAAAAGGGAGGATTATTATGGCTAAACAAAAATTTGAGAGAAATAAACCTCATGTCAATGTGGGCACCATCGGTCATGTTGATCACGGCAAGACCACATTAACATCGGCGATAACGATGGTCTTATCCAAGGCTAGCGGAACCGGCTATCGTGCCTTTGATACCATCGATAATGCCCCCGAAGAAAAGGCACGCGGGCTGACTATCGCTATTTCTCATGTGGAGTATGAGACTGAAAAAAGGCACTATGCCCACATCGACTGCCCGGGGCATGCCGATTTTATCAAGAACATGATTACCGGAGCCGCCCAGATGGACGGAGCCATACTGGTGGTGAGCGCTCCTGACGGACCGATGCCCCAGACCAGGGAGCATGTGCTGCTGGCCCGGCAGGTGGAAGTACCTTACATTGTAGTTGCCCTGAATAAAGTAGATGCCATGGAAGACGAAGAACTTCTAGAACTGGTGGAAATGGAAGTCAGGGAGCTACTCTCGAAGTACAGTTTCCCCGGCGACGACTTACCGGTAATAAGGGTAAGCGCCCTTAAAGCCCTTGAGTGTGGCTGTGGTCAGCGGGACTGTGAGTGGTGCGGCAAGATATGGAACCTTATGGACGCCGTTGATGACTACATTCCCACCCCGGTAAGGTCTAAAGACCAGCCGTTCCTGATGCCGATAGAGGATGTTTTCAGCATCAAGGGCCGGGGCACCGTACCCACGGGCAGGGTTGAGAGGGGCGTAATTAAAGGCGGAGACGAGATTGAGATTGTGGGTCTGCATCATGAGCCACGAAAAGTGGTGGCAACCAGCCTGGAGATGTTCCACAAGACCCTGGATGCAGCCGAACCGGGTGATGCCGTTGGTGTTTTACTCCGAGGCGTAGACCGAGACGATATAGAACGGGGTCAGGTTCTGGCCAAGCCAGGCTCAATCAAACCCCATACCTACGCAGAGGGAGAGGTATATATTTTAGGTAAGGAAGAAGGCGGCAGACATACCCCCTTCTTTAATGGATACAGACCCCAGTTTTACATCAGGACTACGGATATCACCGGTTCCATTGAGCTCCCGGAGGGGATGGAGATGGCAATGCCCGGTGATAATGTAACTATGAAAATAAAACTTATTTATCCGGTAGCCCTGGAGAAAGGATTACGCTTTGCTATCCGTGAGGGCGGCAGAACTGTGGGCGCCGGAACTTTTAGCAACATTATCGAGTAAATATGGCAAGAAAAACAGAGGCTAGAATCATTATTCATCTCGCCTGCAGTGAGTGCCGGGAGAGAACATATACCACCACCAAGAACAGAAGGAATGACTCTCAAAGAATAGAGTTAAATAAATACTGCCCTCGTTGCCGCGTTCACCGGGTCCACCGGGAGACCAGATAACTGCCCGGTTCGATAAAGTTAATTCGGGTTGGCAACGGGGCTGGCTTTACTGAAAAAAGACCCGGGAATATTTTATGAAACGTCGTAGCGTTACTGCCAAAAGAAGCGGTCAGAGATTCAGGTTCGTTCCTGACATTATAGCCGAGCTAAAGAAGGTAGTCTGGCTCTCCAGACAAGAGACCATCTACCTGACAGGCTTGGTGCTGATGGTTGCCATTACTATGGGGCTGGTTCTGGGTCTGATTGATTTTGGTTTTACCAAACTGGTAAATGACCTGCTGCTGGGCGGATAGAAAATTAAGGTGAGGCAATACCTGTGGACGAGAATGGAAACAACTGGTATGTAATTCATACTTACTCGGGACACGAAGAACGAGTTAAAAAGAATTTAGAGCAGCGGATTAAGCTTATTGAATCCGGGGATGAAATTTCCCAGATACTCGTACCCGCCGAGGAAGAGATTGAGGTCAGGGGCGGGCAAAGGCGCACCGTAGCCAGGAAAATATTGCCCGGATACGTGCTGGTCCAGATGCTGATGAGTGATGAAAGCCTGAATATAGTACTCAATACTCCCGGAGTTACCGGTTTTGTCGGTAGCGGTGGCAAGCCGATAGCCCTGCTGGAAGAAGAAGTCAGCCAGATTTTAAAACAGATGGCCTCCGAAACGCCGAGGGTTAAGGTTGGCTTCAAACAGGGACAGAGCGTGCGAGTTACCGACGGTCCTTTCACCGATTTTGTGGGAGTGGTGGATGAGATAAGCGCCGACAAAGGTAAGGTCAAGGTGTTCCTCTCCCTCTTTGGGCGCGAGACACCCGTTGAGCTGGATTTCTTGCAGGTAGAAAAACTTTAATTATATTTGAAAATTCATTAACCGGGAGATAAAAATGGCAAAAAAAATTAAAGCGGTGATAAAGCTACAGATAGAGGCCGGGAAGGCCAATCCGGCCCCCCCGGTAGGCTCAGCTTTAGGCCAATACGGGGTTAATATTATGGGCTTCTGCAAAGAATATAACGATCGTACTGCCTCCCAGGCGGGGTCTATTATCCCGGCCGAAATAACTGTTTTTGATGACAGAACGTTTACTTTTATCACCAAAATGTCTCCAACGGCTGATTTATTAAAAAAAGCCCTGGAAATAGACAAGGGAGCCGGCAGCTCCGGACGTGATGTAGTAGGCACGCTATCCCGGGAAAAACTGCGTGAAATAGCCAAACTTAAAGCCAAGGACCTCACCGCCATTGACGTTGAGGGGGCAGAACGGATTATCGCCGGTACCGCCCGAAGTATGGGAATCGAGGTAGAATAAGAAAATGGCAAAACACGGAAAAAAATATCTGGAAGCAGCTAAACTGCTGGAAAAGAACAGGACTTATACTCCCGACGAAGCTATCGAACTGGCCAAGAAAATGTCTTACGCCGGATTTGATGAGACCGTTGAACTTCACCTCAAAATGGGCCTTGACCCCCGGAATGCCACCCAGCAGGTACGGGGCGTTACCCTCCTGCCCCATGGCCTGGGGAAAGAGGTAAAGGTGCTGGTCTTCGCGCAGGGAGAAGCTGAAAAGATTGCCCAGGACGCCGGAGCTGATTTTATCGGCAACGATGACCTGGTAAAGAAAATTGAAGGCGGCTGGCTGGACTTTGACACGGCCATTGCCACCCCGGATTTAATGGGTAAGGTAGGTAAACTGGGAAAGATACTTGGCAGAAGAGGCCTGATGCCCAATCCCAAGTCCGGAACGGTAGTGGATGCCAGTAACCTGACCAAGGCGATCGGAGATGCCCGTAAAGGCCAGGTAGAGTTCAAACTGGACCGCACGGCTATCATTCACCTCCCCATAGGCAAAATCAGCTTTGAGGACGATAAACTAAAAGACAACATGACTGCCATTGTGGAAGCGGTGGTTAAAGCCAAACCCAGTGGAGCCAAAGGTCAGTATGTCAAAACCGCCGCCATAAGCACCACTATCGGGCCCGGTATACAACTTGACCTTAGACCAACTCTCGCCTTAACTTCGAGTTAATATTTCCAGGCTGGGCGACAGAGTAGCTATAACATTACAGGAGACGATTTATGGACGACGATATTGCCATTGTGGGTGTGGGACAGAGCAACTTCTCTCGTAAATGCGAGGTATCCATCCGGGAGCTGTGCTTTGATGCCTATAAAGAGGCAATGGAGGGTCTGGACTTAACCAATAAGGACATAGACGCCTCTATCACCTGTTCGGCGCCGGAATATGATAAACAGCGCACCCCTTCAGGCTTGATATCCGAATATCTGGAGCTAACCCCAAAACCGGCCTTCTATGTTGAGAGCGTCTGTTCCTCAAGCACCACCGGATTAAGAGTAGGCTGGTCTCTGATAAAATCGGGCCTGCATCAGGTAGTGGCCGTTATCGGCTTTCAAAAGATGTCCGAGTTAAGCTCGCGGGATGCGGCGGAGAGAATGGGCCGGGGCGCCGATATTATGTGGGAATCGCCCTTCGGTATAACCATGCCCTCCGGCTACGCCATGTTTGCCCAGGCCCACATGGACAAGTACGGGACTACCCCGGAGCAACTGGCCGCGATACGGGTAAAAAACTCCGGTTACGGCTCCAAAAACCCCAAGGCTACCTACCGCAAAGAACTATCCCTGGAAGACATTATGGCCTCGGCCATGATTGCCAGCCCCCTGAAACTGTACGATGCCTGCGCCAACGCTGATGGCTCCTCCTGCATAATCCTGGCCAGCGCTGATGCAGCTAAAAAAATAAGTAAGGCCCCAATCTGGATTGCCGGTATGGGGGCTGCCACGGACACAATGAGCATGTCGGGAAGGAAATCACTCACCAGCCTGTCCTGCGCCAAAGACGCCGCCCAGCAGGCTTACCAGATGGCCGGTATTGGACCCCAGGATATCGATGTCGCTGAAGTCCATGATTGTTTTACCATTTCCGAACTTCTGGCCTATGAAGACCTCGGCTTTGCCAAACCAGGTGAGGGAGTCAGACTCATTGAGGAGAAGCAGACCTACGCGGATGGGAGCATACCGGTAAATGTTGACGGCGGACTGCTGTCAAAAGGTCATCCTATCGGCGCCACCGGAGGCTCGCAGATAAGGACCATTGTCAGGCAACTTAGAGGAGAAGCCGTTGAAGCCCAGGTAAAGAATGCCGAAACAGGTCTGATCCATAATATCGGAGGGGTGGGGCAATACGGCAATGTGGTTATTCTGAGGAGATAGAAAAATGGGTTTTGAGAATTTTGGCACCGTCAGTTTTACCAGTGAATCCAGAACCGCAGATTTTGTCGACTACCTGGAACAGGGAAAGCTTATGACAACCAGGTGCCAAGCCTGCGGGAATATCTACTTCCCTCCCAAGATGGATTGCCCTTCTTGTATTCAGAGTGAAGTGGAGTGGGTGGAAATAAAAAATGACGGTAAACTGGTTACCTACACCGTCGTCCACTACGGGCCATCCGGGTTTGAGGATGAAGCTCCTTATACCCTGGCAATAGCTGATTTTGGAGACGGACTAAGGATATTCGGCCGTCTGAGTAAAAATATTGAGGAAAGTGATATAAAATCGGGAATGGGGCTGAAGATGGTACCGGCGAAATTACCCGAGAACAGAATCAGTTACGAATTCCAAAAAGCCTGATTAATAAAACTGCAGGCTGAACTCAGTGTTATCCTGAGACAGCGGGTGCCGACTAAGGCTTAATAAAAACCTGCCGAGGACAACGAAAAGCTAGCTAAGTAACGTCTCCCGGAAAAGAGGGGTTACAATTTACAGCGGTCTAGCCTTTAAGTCCTTGTGCAAAAGGTACAAGGACTTCTTTATTTTAGAAAGTTTATCGGTGGTAATTCAGGAGGTTAAGAAATATGTCCAGAGCAAAAAAGGCGAAGATAATAGATAGCCTGGAAGAGACCTTTTCCCGGTGTACCAGCGCCATATTTACTGATTATCGGGGATTGACGATGCATGAGATAACGGCTCTGCGTCGTAAATTACAGGAAACAGGGGGTGAATACAGGATAGTCAAGAATACCCTGGCCCGGTCTGCCGCGGAGAAAGCCGGCATGCAGGAGTGGGAGAATGCCTTTGAAGGCCCGGTGGCTATTGCCTTCGGCTATGATGAAGTAACCGAGCCGGCCAGAATTGTGGCCAACCACATACGCGAGGCCAGAATAGAACTGGGTATTAAAGGGGGTTTCCTGGGCGACAGACGGCTTACTCCCGAGGAAGTGACCACCCTTTCTAACCTGCCTTCAAGGGAAGTATTACTGGCCAGGCTGCTGGGCCAGTTGAACAGCCCTATCGCCAACTTAGCCAATTGTCTTGTCAGTCCAATAAGAGGACTTATCGGGGTTTTACAAGCTCAAATTAAACAAATGGAGGGAGAATAAAAATGGCAGAAAATGAAGAGGCCACCAAACAGGAGAGTGGCGAAGAAACAACTGTAACCGAAGAACCTAAAGCAGAAGAGGTAACCGAAGAACCCAAGGCAGAAGAAGTAGCCGAAGAACCCAAGGAGGAGAAAGCTCCCGCCAAGGCTAAAGCGCCTGCCAGGAAAGCGACAAAAGCGGCCTCGCCGGCTATTGGCGACCTGATGGACACCATCAAGAATATGACCGTGCTTGAACTGGCCGACATGGTAAAAGCCCTGGAGACCGAGTTCGGGGTTTCCGCCGCTGCTCCGGTAGCGGTTGCTGCTCCCGCCGATGGTGGAGCAGCTCCAGCCGTAGCGGAAGAAGAGAAGACCGAGTTTAATGTAAATCTAAAGGAAATAGGCCCCAATAAGATTAGCGTCATCCGGGCAGTGCGGGAACTTACCTCTTTGGGACTCAAGGAGTCCAAGGACCTGGTTGAGGCCGCCCCCAGTGCGGTTAAGGAAGGGATTCCCAAAGAAGAGGCAGCCGCCGCAAAGGCAAAACTGGAAGAAGCCGGAGCCACTGCTGACATCACCTAGTTGAAAATAGCGCTGAGAGCGTATATAGTTAAGTAATCTTTCGTATCTAGGTGCTGGAAATGCCTCAGGGTGACTTACCTATACTGTTGGGAATGGGTGGCCTGTTTCTCCTCCTGGGCCTGGGAGCAATTATCTGGGACAGGGTGGAGAAAAAAAGGTATTATGATTCCCTTGCCAGCCGCCCTGATACCAGGGAATTCCTGGAGGGCTGGCCGCCGCGTGCCCAATTCGGCGCAATAAAGACAGGCGGCTGGATTGCCGTTGCCATCGGATCGCTGATGCTGATTATGGGGGGAGCCTTCTGGCTGTGGGGTTAAGCGTATTAAAAAGTTAGGGGAAAAGATTAAAGGGAGGGGAATCACCCCCTTCCTTTTTTTATTAAATAATCGGTATCAAGCATTACAATTTCTTGACAGCAATCAGGGGCTTTGATAAAATCAACAGGGCATTCCAAACTAATGGTTCCTCAAATGCCGCCAAAGGAGCTTTATTGTGACCATCGATTACCGGAAAGAAGGCCGGACTGCCATTTTCACCATCAATCGCCCCAGGGCCTTTAACTCCATAGATGTGGAAACATGGCGGGGGATAAATGAGGCTATGCTGGACTTCAGGGATGACCCGGAGGTCTGGGTTGGCATCATTACCGGAGCCGGTGACAAGGCATTCTGCGCCGGTGCGGATATAAAAGACACGCTGCCCTTTATGCAGGAGCACAGGCACAGTCACTGGCTGTGGCCAGAAACCCCGATGTACGGACTCGAACTGTGGAAACCGCTTATCGCCGCTATCAACGGGGTAGCCCTGGGTGGCGGCCTGGAGATAGCCCTTGCCTGTGATATCAGGATAGCCTCAGAGAATGCCCGCCTGGGCACTCCGGAGGTAACCCTGGGCCTGATACCGGCCTGGGGGGGTACCCAGAGGTTACCCAGGATGCTGCCCTGGTGCAAGGCAGCCGAGCTGGTGCTGATGGGAAAACCCATCGACGCTCAGGAAGCCTATCGCATCGGCCTGGTCAACAAGGTTGTGCCTCAGGATGAACTTATGTCCACCGCCAGAGAATGGGCCGAGGTTATTTGCCAGGCAGGGCCCCTGGCGGTAAGAGCCGCCAAAGAAGCTATGATTCGGGGCAGCAGTATGCCATTGAATGATGGCCTGAAGTTAGAAAGAGCCTTAACAGCCCATATTTTGGAAACAGAGGACTTTATTGAAGGCACCACGGCTTACCTCGAAAAAAGGAAGCCGGACTATAAGGCAAAGTAACTTACATCGGAAATAAGGGAAGGAGTCACAATGGAAATAAAGAAGGTTGGCATACTCGGGGTTACCGGAACAATGGGTCGGGGTATCGCTCAGATATGCGCTCAGGCAGGCTACCAGGTAATAGCTTCTTCGAGAAACGAGGAACGCCTGTCCAAGGCGCTGGCGTCTCTTGACAGTACCCTGTCCAGACTTGTGGAAAGAGACAGGCTCACCCAGGAAGCCAAGGATGCCGCAATGAGCAAGATAAAGGGCACAACCGATATCAATGATTTTAAGGACTGCGACCTGGTGATAGAAGCAGCCGCCGAGGACCTGGAGATAAAGAAACAGACCTTTACCGAGTTGGATAAGATATGTCCCAAGAACGCTATCCTGGCCACCAATACTTCAGTGCTGTCGATAACTGAGATAGCCCAGGTAACCGGCAGAGCGGACAAAGTGGTCGGCTTGCACTTCTTTAATCCAGCCCCGGTTATGAAGCTGGTGGAGATCATAAAGACCCCCCTTGTCAGTGATGATACCATCGAAACCAGCCGGAAATTCGCTGCTTCTGTGGAAAAAACTCCGGTGATTGTCTCGGATACGGCCGGTTTCATCGTCAACCGTCTGGCCGTACCCTTCATGCTAAACGCTATCCATATGCTGGAAGACGGGGTTGCCTCTCCTGAAGATATTGATACGGCCATAACCCTCGGCCTGAACCACCCCATGGGACCGCTGGCATTAGCCGATCTCATCGGAAATGATATTATCCTGGCCATGTCCGAAGGCATTTACGCAGTCCTGAAAGAAGACCGGTTTATTGCCCCCGAGACGCTGAAAAAGATGGTTGCCGACGGCCAATTAGGGCGTAAATCAGGTAAAGGATTCTTCGATTATAATAAGTAGGAAATAAGGGAGGAGCAAAGTATTATGACTGAAGCTGTAATTGTCAGCGGGGTAAGAACGGCAATAGGTAATTATGGCGGTACGCTGCAGGATGTTTCGGCAGTCACACTGGGCAGCATCGTCATTAATGGCGCCCTGAAAAAAGCCGGCCTGAGGCCGACAGTATCCCAGGAATCACTGGATAACGCCCCGTCTCTGCTGAAAGACCAGGGGATAACCGAACTGGAGAAGAAACACGCCAACTGGGAAGAGTCCCTGAATGAAGTTGCCATTAACGAGGTCATAATGGGCAACGTGCTTCAGGCGGGCCAGGGGCAGAATGTAGCCCGGCAGGCATCCATATACGGCGGCATCCCCAAGGAAGCCACCGCTTTTACTGTGAATATGGTCTGCGCCTCCGGTATTAAAGCGGTAGCCCTGGCGGCCCAGGCAATAAGAGCCGGTGAGGCCGAGGTGGTCATTGCCGGTGGTACCGAGAATATGAGCGCCGTCCCCTATTATTTCCCCAAGGCCAGGTGGGGAGCCAGGATGGGTAATTCCGAGTTGGTTGACGGTATGGTTTATGACGGGCTCTGGGAGACATTTTATAACTATCATATGGGAATAACCTCCGAGAATATTGCCGAGAAGAGCGGCATCTCCCGCCAAGAACAGGACCAATTCTCCGTGGAGAGCAACAACCGGGCACTGGCGGCGATTAAAAACGGTATTTTCAAAGATGAGATAGTACCGGTTGAAATCACGGTCAGGAGAGAAACCCAGCAATTCGATACGGATGAGCACCCCAGGGAGTCAACATTGGAATCTCTGGGCAAATTACGCCCGGCATTCAAATCAGACGGCACCGTCACCGCCGGTAACGCCTCGGCAATAACCGATGCGGCAGCCGCTCTGGTAATAATGTCGGCCGACAAAGCCAAGACACTCGGCCTTGAGCCGCTGGCCACCATCCGCTCCTATGCCACCGGTGGCGTTGACCCGGCCTATATGGGTTACGGGGTTGTCCCGGCTACCAAGAAAGCTCTTAAACTGGCGGGAGTCGAGCTGAAAGACATTGATTGCATTGAACTTAACGAGGCATTTGCTTCTCAATCGCTGGGTTGTGTCAAGGACCTGGATATCGACCTGAGCAAGACCAACCTGCACGGCGGCGGAATTTCACTGGGTCACCCCATCGGCTGCACAGGAGCCAGGATTATCGTTACCCTGGCCCATGAAATGGTTCGCAGTAATAATCAGCTTGGTCTGGCAGCCCTGTGCGTTGGCGGCGGGATGGGAATGGCTATTGTTATAGAGAGAAAATAGTATCCAATTTATCGGGATTGTTTATCAACCTCACCCCCTTAATCCCCCTCTCCTTCTCAAGGAGAGGGGGAAGATATTTTAGAGAGGGGCTTCGCCCCTCTCCTACCTACACCTCCTTCTCTATAATAGGGAAGGGGGTCAGAGGGATGGGTATATCACGATACATAGTTGCGGACTTAGGTTACGAAGCGGTTTTAAATCTGCTATAATTCAGTAGAGTACAACTATCCTTTATTTTCCGGCAAGAGGTAGATGTTTATGGCTAGTATTGAAGAAATCGGGCACGAGGTATCCGAATCACTTTCCAAATATGAGGCGGATTATATAGAGGTCCGTCTTGAAGAGAGCCAGACCAGCAATATTATCTATCGGGGCAGAAAGCTGGAATCCATCAGCAAGAGCGCCAATAGCGGGGGCAATGTGCGGGCTCTGGTAAAAGGGGGGTGGGGCTTTGTCAGCTTTAACAGTCTTGATGAGCTGCCAGGCAGGATAGAATCGGCCATAAAGCAGGCACAGTTTGTCGGCGGAAAAGAAAGCAAGCTGGCTGAGGTGCCGCTGGTAGTTGATAGCGTACTCACTGACCCGGATAAAAATCCGGTGGCAATACCCTTGATTGAGAAAAAACAATTACTGGATGAATACAAAGATATTATCTGGTCTACCCCGGGGATACAGACCTCGGTCATCGGCTACGGTGACGGACGTAAAAAAGTTATCTTTTTAAACTCGGCGGGAAGTTTTATCGAACAGGAAAAAACCGATGTGACCTTGCGTCTGACAGCCGTAGCAGCAAAAGGCAATGATGTGCAGCAGGTAGGTATGAGCCTGGGTAGCCGGGGTGACTTTTCCGCCATCCAGGGCATCAATCAACAGGTAGCCGGTATGGCACAGCAAGCCGTGGAACTTTTGTCCGCCCCCCGGATAAAAGGGGGAGAATATACCGTGGTGCTGGACCCGATACTGGCGGGTGTCTTCGTCCATGAAGCCTTCGGTCACCTTTCGGAGGCAGACCTTGTTTACGAAAATGCCCAGTTGCGAGAAATTATGACTCTGGGCAAAGAGTTCGGCAGCACCGAGCTGAATATCGTTGATTCGGCGGCCGTACCCGGTCTCCGGGGCAGCTATAAATATGATGATGAAGGTACTCTGGCAGTCAAGACCTACCTTATCAGAGAAGGCAAGCTGGTCGGCAGGCTTCATTCCCGGGAAACGGCCGCTAAAATGAATGAAAAGCCTTCGGGCAACGCCCGGGCTATCAACTATCGTTTCCCGCCCATCGTGCGTATGACCAATACCTATATTGAACCCCGGTCACTTCCTTTTGATGATATCATAGCCGATGTTAAAGAAGGAGTATATGTCAAAAACTGGTACGGGGGGACTACCAGTATGGAAATGTTCACCTTCTCGGCCGGTGAAGCCTATATGATTCGTAACGGCAAGGTAGCCGAGTCAGTACGACCGGTAGTGCTGACAGGTAATGTCTTCGCTACCCTGAAAAATATAGACGCCATTGGCAATGACCTGGGTATTAACCAGGGCGGGGGTTGCGGCAAGGCAGGTCAGTCACCCCTGGCCGTTACCAACGGCAGCCCCCATATCAGAATTCAGCATTGTTTACTTGGAGGCGGATAAGTGGAAAGTATCCTGGAGAAGGCTAAAAAAATTGCTGAAGAGGCCGAGGTATTCATGGTATCTTCCGAGGAGACGTCAGTTCAGTTTGAAGCCAACCGCCTGAAGCATGTCCAGAGCAAGCAGAGCACCAGTGTTGCCCTGCGTATCATTAAAGAAGGCAAGATTGGATATGCAACGACTACAGGACTGGACAACGGTCAGAACCTGGTCAATATGGCTGTTGAGAGCGCCCAGTTCGGCATGGCTGCCGAGTTTGAGTTCCCTCCCCTGACTTCTTTTCCCCGGGTTAATATCCTGGATCCGGCTACGGAAGCGGTCTCCATTGAGACCATGACCGGGCTTGGCGAAGAAATGATTACCGCGGTGCGGGTTAACACTCCCGACCTGCTCTGCGAGGCAGCCGTCAGCCGAGGAACATCCACCATCCGTATCATCAATTCC
>JAZFUA010000311.1:0-3896 GCA_036446975.1 Dehalococcoidales bacterium | reverse complement strand
TGTCCTTGACCGGGTGGTCAACATACTTGGGCATTCTCCAGGGATGCTCCTTGGAAACCTCTACCGTCGCCCCGCCGTGAGTCAGTTCCACACGGTGGTGTTCATCCTCTTTGATAACCTTCTTCTCAAATACAGGGACAATCGGTGGGGTAGGATAAAAGTACGAGAGGCCATCCTCCTTTAAGTCAGCACGCATTATACCCGAAACAATCTCCTGTAAAATATGGAGGTGATCAAGTTGAAAATATCGGTTGAAAGAGTCGGGGTTCTTAATCTCCTCAGGGGCGCCTTGTTTTACCCATGTTTCGGGTGTCTCTGCCCAGGGCCGATTAAACCAGTCGATAATGGAGACGTCATTCGGCCTTTCAAAATGGCATATCGCCAGGAAACGGTCTCTATTGGGCATAGAATTATCCTTTCTTTGCTTTCACTACCTTATCATCTGACGGGGTAACCAGAGGATTATGTCAGGAAAAATTATGAGGAGAGCCAGCCCGATAACGATAAGCCCAACGAACGGAAGTACCCCACGGATGATGTCAGCGGTAGTAACTCCCCACTCCGGGTCAGCTGCGCCCCGAACATAGAATATAGCATAAGCGAGAGGAGGAGTCATGAAGGACATTTGAAGATTAACAATAATCATCATCGCAAACCAGAGGGAGTCAAAACCTAAAGCGGCACCAATGGGTGTTATTATCGGGATCATGATGAAGATAATGCCTATCCAGTCGATAAACATCCCCAGGATAAATACGATAAACATGATGGCTGCAAAAGCACCCCAGCGCCCGCCAGGAGAAGCTAGAACAAGATCCTTGACTACGTCTCCACCCCCCAGGCCGAGAAATACGCCGGTGAACATGTAACCACATACGGCTATGAACAGTACCATACTGCTGACTCTCATCGTCTGAAGTGTCGCTTCTTTCAGAACTTGCCAGTTGAACTTGCGGTAGGCAATAGCCATAAGTATTGCGGCAAAGGCACCTACCGATGCGGCTTCAGTAGGGGGAGCTATCCCCAAAAATATACTGCCCAGTACTGCCATGATAAGTACCATTGGCGGAACCAGTGAGGTAAGAAGCATAGTCGTTTTCTTAAGAAAGGGGACGGCTCTCTCTTCAGGAGGCACTGTCGGCGCCATCTCTGGCTGAACCAAGCACCGAAGGGCAATATAGCCAGTGTACAAACCGGCAAGGACAAGACCAGGCATAATGGCAGCCATGAAGAGCTTTCCCACCGAAATCATAGCCATCGGTCCGTAAATAACCAACATGATACTGGGGGGGATAAGGATACCTAAAGTACCGCCAGCACAAACTGCGCCACTGGCTAAACTTTTGCTATAACCCCGCTTTAACATGGCAGGAAGAGCAATAAGAGTTAGCATAGTGACTGAGGCACCAATTATCCCCACAGTTGCCGCCACGATAACCCCTATTAACACCGTGCTTATCGCCAGCCCACCCCGGATCCCACCGAGCCACAAGTATAGTGCCTTGTATAATCCCTCAGCTATTCCCGAGCGTTCGAGCATAATCCCCATAAGAATGAACAAAGGGACCGCCAGGATAACGTAGCTTCGTATTAACTCATACATACGTGTGTAGAATAAATCGGTCACCGGTCCTCCCCAGGTTAGATAGCCAACAACTAAAGCCACACCAGCCAGGACGGGGGCTAAAGGATAACCGACTAAAAGTCCCACCAGAACACCACCCAGCATTATTATAGTTATAATCTCAGGGCTTATTTCAATCATAGGGCTTTATTCCTTATGAGTGGAAGTAAATCACGAATGAATTGAGCTATACTTTGAAGGGCAAACAGGGACAACCCTACCACAATCATCGTTCTGAATGGAGCGGCTGGCGGGTACCAAAAAGTCTCCGCCAATACTTCGCCGATTGCCCAGGAGTGCAACATGTATGAAACTGAAGTATCTATAAGCACAAATAGCAACGGGAAAAGAAATAATAAAGCGCAAATGACATCGATGATCGCCTTCCCTCTAGGTGAAAGGTGCGAATATAAAACGTCTACTCTGACATGGCCGTGATGTCGGTGGACATACGACCAACCCATAACATAAATCGTAGCACCCATCATGACGGCAACCTCATATGCCCATATAGTCGCGGCGCCAAAGACATACCTCATGACGACATCATACATAAGCACCATAACCAGAGCTACGGTGAGCCATCTTACTGTCTTTCCCGTCCAATCGCTAATAAAATCGATAATCTTCATATTATGCTCACAACCTTTTCTAGCAACGATAGTCAGTAGTCTCAGAGAGGGATAATATAGTTCCCCGCTTGAAAATGTTCTCAAGCGGGGAACCTAGTGCCTACTTATAGTATGGAAATTGAAGCTCGTCCGTTTCCCGGTAAGCCTTGGTAAACTCGCGCAAAGACTGTATCACCTCAGCAAAGAAGGGATCCTTGGCGGCTTCCTCATCGTAGAAGTCAGCGGCGGCTTTTTCAACGTCACGTTGAACTTCCTCGGGAAGTTGGAAAAATTCGAGGCCGTAATCTTTATACTTCGCTATTGCCGCCATATCCTCAACTGCCGCAAGGCTCATAAACTTGATTGTTTCCGACATCCATGCCCCCTCAGCTATCGCTTTGAGGTCAGGTGGAAGCTTTGCCCAAGCATCCTTGTTTACCACGTATGGAGCTAGTACCGAGGGCGCGTGGATCCCGGGGAAGACACCATATTTGGCTATTTCATGGAAGCCCATTCCCCAGTTTCCAGCCGGCGAGCCATATTCGAATCCGTCAATCACTCCCCGTTGAAAAGCTTCGTAAATCTCACCGCCGGGTAAGAAGATTACCGAGGCACCCAGATTAGTGAGGATTTTCCCCCAGTCACCAGCGGTACGAAACTTTAACCCCTTGAAGTCATCAAGCGTTTTTATCGGCTTATTAGCAAAGCCAAACATCTCAGCACGACCTATCTGAGCTATAGAGACATTCACCACATTATAGTCTTGAACCATCCGGTCCGCTAATTCCTTACCCCCTCCATTCAGGTACCAAGTTAAATACTCAAGTGGAGCCGGACCAGCCACCACAATGGCAAAGAGGCCGCCGGTGGAGAACTTATCCATATTATAATGGTAGCTGGTATAAGCAACCTCAATGGTGCCAGCGTTTACCGCGTCAAACTCTTTTGACGATGGGACAACGGCACCGCCAGAAAAGACCTCAATGACCAAGCGCCCATCACTCATGACAGCAATATTATTAGCCGCGCGTTCAACCATTTTAAACTCAGGGAATGTGCTCGGCCAATAGGTGGCTAACCTCCACTTAATCACCTCCGGTGGTTGTGCTGGAGCTGGCGCAGGTGCGGGTGCGGGGGCTGGCGCAGGTGCGGGAGCTGGGGCTGGTGCTGGCGCGGCGCAACTAGCAATTAAGCCACCGACTATTAACAATACCAGCGGGATAAACAATATTTTCCTTTTCATCTTTTGAGTCCTCCTAGAAATTTTATAACCTAACAATGTAAAGTTTATTCTTTTAAAAGCTATTACCTCCTTTACCTGAATTTCGTGGATAATACCTCACGGATTTTACTAAGTTCAATTCATACCCCTGACTAAATTTACCAAGAATTGCTGCGATACTAACTATCGACATTATTTGCTTAAGCTTACTGGCGGGATGCCACTTGCCCGATTACGCCAAGGGCAGCACACGGGAGGGGCTCCAGCACCGTTTCTCCCCAGACACGGTAATCATCCCTTGTTTCCCCTGGCAGAGCCCGCCAATAGGCCTTAGATTCTTCCAAAGACGACTTATATTGTTAAGCTGACGTGCTGTGTCTTCAGGAGACGCGCGTGCTGCCCGAGCAACTCGAGCCTGCGGCGCTGGAACCGAATGGCT
>JAZFUA010000310.1:0-3517 GCA_036446975.1 Dehalococcoidales bacterium | reverse complement strand
GTCTATTCCATTAAACAATACTATATTCCCACTAGGGTCCACATACTTTAACGGATTATTCAGCACATAAGAATACCTGTTGTAGCTCTGGGGGTTGGATGGATTTGGAATAATCGGGTCCGCACTGATAAACCTCCCAATAACAGGGTCATAGTAACGGGCATTGTAATAATAAAGCCCGGTACTGTCAAGCCGCTGGCCGGTAAATTTCTTGTCAGTAGGGACTGAGCTTGACCTGATTAATCTTGTTATGAAGCATACTGCCGGTCCTTAGTAGCGGATTAAGCCATTTGTTTTACAAAATACCCCGTTCGATCAGTTCCTGGGCGACGCTACCCAGACCCAGTTCCTCCAGCTTCTGTCTGGTGGGCAGACCGGTGGTAAGGTCGAAGCCGCGTTCCGTGTAATATTCGTCCAGGCACTGGTCCAGATAATCTTCGACTTTCATACCCTTGCCTATGCCCGAGGGGCAAGGCTCGTTCATCCATCTGCCGTGCAGGGTGTCATCTTTACGGGTTAGTCCCAGTCGGGCATTAAAGGCTTTCTCCAGGCAAACAATCCGCTCGGCGCATTTCTGGATGTCTTCGGGGGTAAATTCATGTCCCGTCACCATAGAGAAGATAGAGGCATAATCGGCCATATGGACGGCTTCTTCCGGTTTAAATTTTAGCGAGAGAGAAAGGGCATTCATCATACAGACACCCGAGGAGTTGATTATCGCTTCAAATTCCTCATGGTATTTGGCGCTCTTACCCTTATAGGCAACTGAGGTAGGGTTGCCGACATCAGGCACACCGAAGAGTCGCTCGGATACATCATGTCTTTGTTGTTTGTCTATCTGGCCGTGAGCTTTTAGATGGTCCGCGCCACGAGTGGAGATGGCATAGCCCAGCGCCCACTGGGGAAAACCGCGGACATCCTCCACCTCGGTCAGGCCCTTGGAGTGGCAGACATATTTTTCCGCTTCACGGCCTATTTTTTGGGCGGCGGCCAGGGTCCCATCGGCTAACAGCTCGCCAACGCCCTCCCGACTAGCTATCAGGTTAATAATTTTCTCGATAGTTTCCACATCACCCCATTCAAATTTAATGCCTCCGGTATCGGCCGCGGTGATGATTCCCCTCTGCCACAATTCCATCATCAGACCGATGCTGGTGCCGGTCTGGGTGGCATCCATACCATGACGGTTTACCAGATTCTGAAAATGGAGAATTGCCCCAATATCACCCACGCCCAGATGCATACCTAGGGCATCCATTATAATATATTCCAGTTTGCTGCCTTCCTCACCGGCATAACGCCCCGCCGGGATTTTCCAGTGATGGGCACAGTGAACAGGGCAATTAACGCTGCAAGAAATATTATGCTTTACATAATTATCCACGAAATCATCCGGGCTAAGTTCACCCGGCCCATCAAATACCGTATCCTGATAGTTTCTTACCGAGTTGCAACCCAATTCATTGTATAAAGTGACCAGAAAAGTAGTCCCGTACTTGGCAAAGCTGGCGATACCCCGCGAGCGATTGATGTCCAGTCTTCTTCTTAGCTCCTCAGCCAGAGTCCAGACTTCATCAGGTTTGGCAACGGTGATGCTTTTACTGCCTCTGACGGCCACTGCCTTGAGGTTCTTGGATCCCATAACACATCCGGCGCCGGCTTTGGCGGCTGCCCGGTACATATCAAACATTATATTGGCAAAAAGTACCTGGTTTTCACCCGCCTGGCCAATAGCAGCAACAGCCACATCTCTGCCCAGTTCCTTTTTTAGAGCTTCTACTGTCTGGTACACATCAAGTCCACGGAGATGGGAAGCGTCTCTGATGCTGACCTTGTCATCGTCTATCCAGATATAACTTAGCTGTTCCGCTTTGCCTCGAATGACAAGATTGTCATAGCCGGCGTATTTAAGCATAGTGCTCCAGAAGCCGCCGCTGTTGCCATCTCCAAAAATACCGGTTAGGGGCGAACGGGTGGTGACATGAGTCCGGCTTCCTAGAGGAATGAGGGTGCCGGCCAGGGGACCAACCCCGAAGATAAGCCGATTGTCGGGACTTAGCGGTTCAACCTCCGGGGGTACTTCGTTCCACAATATCCAGTCGTTGATACCGCTGGCCCCAATGAACCGGGTCTGCCACTCCTCAGGTAATGGTTCGGTGGTGATCTCTTTTCCGGTTAAATCTACCCTTAAAATCTTTCCCGCCCAACCGTGGGTCATACTGTTCCCTCCATTCTATCGGCCAGAGCTGTCAACTTATCCAGATAGGCTCGGGTCGCTTCGGTATATGTTAGCGCGCCCCGGGTGCAACTTTGCACGCAGACAGGGTCACCCTGGCACAAGTCACATTTATAGACATCGCCAGCTTCGGTTATCTTAATCGCCCCAAACAGGCAGGCATCGGCGCAAGCCAGGCAGCCGTTACATAAGCTGTCATTAATAACCACCGCATCTGTCTCAGGGTCTCTGGTGATAGCATTGACAGGGCACTCACTGAGGCACCAGGCATCCCGGCATTGATGGCATATCATCGGCACAAACACTCCTTTGTCTTCATAGGCGACAATCGAGAGTCTGGCGCGGGAAGGATTAATTTCCCGCAGGTGATAGAAACTGCACCATACCTCACAACTGCGACAACCGGTACATTTAAACTGGTCAGATACCAGTATTTTTTCTGGCAAAAGTATTTTCCTTTCTCAGTTCAAAGCCGGAACAGCTAATCTCACCGAGTAACCAAAGCCCCTGATAATGGTGATACACTTGCTTATTAACGGATAGGGGATTTCAGTCTACCGATGGTCTGGTATTGGGAGGTGGCGGGTTTTTCATTCCGATACAGAAGAGTTCTATCCCCTTTGTATTGTTAGTTTAGCCTTATATTAAGGAGTTGTCAAAATCTCCAGGCTGATATTCCTGCTTAATCAGTCTCAAACACTGAGAGTGGACAGGTGTTTTATTCTTTTAAGCATATTGGGATGAGTGGTAAAGAGTTCCATCATTTTATCGGAAGAACTCAGGCGCACTTCTTTCTGGCGAAGGTCCATAAGTTCGCCGAAATCGATTGTGCCACTCATATCCTGGTCAAGTTGGGAAAGCTCTCTAACTTCACGCCAGGCCCGGGCGGGGTCATTAACAAAAAAAGCCCTGACTTTTTCCGCTTGCTTCAGTTCAGGGCTGTCCTTAAAGCGAGCATTTCCATGCACCAGCTTGTATAAGGCGGTAGCCATGCTGTGAGGTTCATTCCCCAACTGAACGCTCCCCTGGTCAGCGTAGTACTCGCGTATCCTAGAGCCGTATAGTACCAGCAGGTTGGTGATAAAATAGAGCAGGAAAGCGCCGAACCCGATTAGGACCGCATAGCCACCCCCCTGCCGGCGGCCACCCAGAGCTCCTCCCCACATCATACTGAAGGCTATCCAGTACATTATCAAAGGAATGACCGAGATCAGGGTTATAATTATCATATCACGATGCTGGATATGAGCCATCTCGTGTCCGAGGACGGCCCTTAATTCG
>JAZFUA010000309.1:0-9190 GCA_036446975.1 Dehalococcoidales bacterium | reverse complement strand
AGGCCCTGGAGGTCAAATCGGCGGCTACCGCATAGAATTTTGGCGGTAAGATTTTACCGGTTAATGGAGCTATTGACAGGTAGTAACTGACCCTCGGATTCCACAAATCAAGACCTTTTTGTGTTGGACCCGTCCCGACTGCTAAACTCCGGGCGCTCTTTCTAGCCACAAGTTCCCGGAAAGTTATTACAGCCGTTCCTCCCGAATAATTATCTCCTGGGGAAATAATTCGTCCAAGGGTTGTTTCCGTTCCGTCAGTCCCTGTTCGACAGAAAATGTTTGTGCCATGTCAAAAGCTTTGGCATTTACTTTGAGTCCATAGGGGAAGGGGTCAGGACCAAACACCTCGTCAAGCTCATTGATATATTGTTGTCCGAAAACTAATAGTGTCGGTGGGGCCTGATGAAAGCGTTCAATGGCCAGCCTTTTGGACTCCTCAAAAGCCTCCATCAGGCTGACAGCTATCCAGGGATGTTCCTCCAGGATGCTCTCCCGGATGGCGGTACAATGATTTGGGGGGTAGACACCTGTCTTCTTGAAAAAGCGGATCGCTTCTTCCCGGGGGTTAGAGAATAAGGTGACGATATCATGTTTATCCGAGAGGTCCGCCTGAACGCGGCCAATACCGGTAAGGGCAGAACCCGAGCGCGAAACTGAACCTCTGGGAAGGTTTATTGAGAGTCCGGTGGTAGCATCAAGTTCACCATTGAGGAACATACTGTTGAAATCCTTGGTTGCATAATGGAGTTCCACCGTCTTGGGGATTGTCAGCCCGGCCTCAGTAGAAGCTCCGGTGTGGCTGAAGTGTTCGCCTCGTTCCTGGTACCATATCATATCTTCCGGTTTGACGCCGAATTCCATCTGCAGGACACCACGCGTCCAGAGACCCAGACTCATCTGATAATCAGCGATACCGATACGCTTGCCTTTAAGGTCCTCCGGATGGCCCTGTCTAATACCTGATCCCTTGCGGATATGGATATTTGTATAAGAGAAGTTGCGGTTGTGAAAAACGGGCAGGATACGGTAAGGCCAACCGATAGCCCTCATCCGCAAGTAGGAGGACATGGACATCTCGGAAACATCATACCGCTGGAACTTTATCTGGTCGTAGAAGGGATTACCCCGCCCCTGGCCTTCCCAGTAATCCAGGGTGATACCATCAGGTTTCACTTCCCCGGTGATGAGGGGCATTACCCTGTCGTAGGCAGCTATGGCAAAACTTAATTTTATATCCGTCACTTTTTATGAACTCCTTACTTAAGCATAAATGGATTAACAGGTTTTTCACCCGTTTCCACCCTAAGATTTGATATGTACCATAGACCATAACTCTATCAAAGTCAATAATCCAATAACCGCTAAATTGTATCAAGCTGAGAAATGTTATAAAATGATAAATCACTGTCTCAAAGCAAGGAGGTTTTTAAATTATGCCTGAACAGGCTTATGCAATGGTGTTTGCCCCGCATCCGGATGATGAGGGCGGCGCAGGTGGTACTATGGTACGCTGGGCGCGTGAAGGCAAGGATGTTATCCTGGTAATCTGCACCAATGGTGACAAGGGTACCAATGATCCGAAGATAAAGCCCGAGGAACTGGCTAAAACCCGGGAAGAGGAACAGCGAGCCGCTGCCGAAGTGCTGGGAGCCAGGGAGGTTATTTTCCTGGGCCACCCGGACCAGACGCTGACAGACACGCCAGAGTTCAGGAAAGAGATTACCCGCCTGATAAGGCAGTACCAACCGGAGGTAGTAGCGACTGTTGACTCCCAGCGGCGCTATATGTCCCATCCTGACCACCGTAACACCGGGCAGGTGGTGCTGAATGCCGTTTCCCTTTACGCCAGGAATTTGTACTCTTTCCCTGATTTATATTTTGAAGAAGGTCTGGAACTTCACCAGGTTAAAGAAGTACTGCTCTGGGGTGCGGAGGCTCCAAATTACTGTTCCGATATTACCGATACCTTTGATGTCAAAATGGCCGCCCAGCAATGCCACAAGAGCCAGTTTGGTGAGCCAACCCCGGAGAGAGCCAAACGGATGCGGGAACGCTACAAGACCCAGGCTGAAAAAGAGGAGTTCGAGCTGGGCGAAGCTTTCCACAGGATAGAGATGCGGCGGCCACCTCCTCCGCCCCCGGAGACACCCCCGGAGAAATAACTGGTAACAAATCCAGACAATATCCCCACATAGATTAGGGTTATGAGCAATCGCTTACCTGGCGGTATATATTAATATCTCATTACCGCTATTTACCTGTAATGTCCCATCCGTTACCTGATAATTCTCGGCATTATTCAGTATTTTCAGATATTGAGTTTCCTGATCCATAGCCCCTTCAGGTTCCATACAATACATCTCTGTGTGGCCCAGCACAACAAAGGTTAGGCTATTGTCACTTAATTGGTAGTCTCCAAAATAGCTGTTGCAACCGGCTGACCCGTTAACCCGCTTTTCAGTACTGCTGAATGTAGCCGTTATTTCCGTTCCCTCTACCACTGAAACTAAATTCTCCGGCTCCCCATATGATTCCAGTATCCAGATGGTATCCTCCAGAGGGGCTACGCCTGGCTTGACCCAAGCCCAGAGTGTAAGAGCAAATACTGTTAACAATATGACCGCGAAAAACAAACCCGGTTTAATCTTCAAAAGAATCCTCCTCTTTATTATCTGGCTCTGTTATTATATGAATAGTATACGTTATTTATTGCTTGTGTAATTTGCAGTATAATATTGTCAAATGGAAGATAAGCAGATATTTCGAGATATTATATACACGCAGTCGGGCATGCAGCTAGATCTGTATTTACCTGCTGAGGTTACAGAACCCCTTCCGGTCATTGTCTGGATACACGGTGGTGCCTGGAGAATGGGCGACAAGGAAGGAAATACTGGTCGCAAACCTCCCGTTGATATAATGGATCAGGGTTATGTTTTCGCCAGTATTAATTATCGGCTCAGTCACGAAGCGATCTTTCCGGCCCAAATTCACGATTGCAAGGCCGCAATTCGCTGGCTGCGCGCTCACTCTAAAGAGTACTATATTGATCCGGAACGGATCGGCGTTTGGGGATCCTCAGCCGGTGGTCACCTGGCGGCCTTACTTGGAACGAGTATTGGCATAAGTGAATTAGAAGGTAGTGGAGGCAATCCGCAATATTCCAGTTCTGTCCAGGCAGTATGTGACTTTTTCGGTCCGAACGATTTTGTGCGAATGAGTGAGATGAAAGGCGAACTGGAAAAGGAGAGTCCTGAATCGCTAGTTATAGGCGGGCCTCTCCTTGAGAATGCTGACAAGGTTATTCAAGCAAACCCAATTACTTATATCAACAAAACCTCACCGCCTTTTCTGATTGTGCACGGAGATAGTGATGTGGTAGTGCCCCTAGACCAAAGCCAGATTTTTTATGAAGCACTGCTAAAGGCCGATGTGGAGGCTGGTCTGTATATTGTACCGAATGCAGGCCACGGTTTTGAAGGAGCCAGTACCGAACAACTGGATGAAATCAATCGAATGGTTGAAGATTTCTTTAACGGGCATTTAATGTAAGTTAATCAAGGCGTTCTAACATATAGCGTTGTACGAATAATATAATTACAAAGGCCTGGAGAAATCAGCTACCAGGATACAGGATATATGATATAATTCGCACTACATCGGGTATGTGGCAGCAAAATGTTCCTTTTTTAAATCATAAGCCCCATAGAGTTTGACACATAAGCGACCAAATAATTAATATTTTCATTAACAGGACACTTTCAAAACAGATTCATCTATAAGGAGAGTAATTATGGGCCAATTGAAAGACAAGATAGCGCTGGTAACCGGTTCAGCGCATACTATCGGAAAGGCTATCGCTTTGGGAATGGCTTACGAGGGAGCGAATATAATACTGGCCGACCGGGATGTTGAAGCAATGGAAAAGACTGAAAAAGAGATTCAGGCACTGAATGTACAGGTGCTGGCAGTTACAACCGATGTGCTGGAAGAGAAACAAATCGAAAATCTGTTTACGGAAACAATGAATAAATACGGCAGGTTGGACATCCTGGTCAATAACGCCGGTATTTTTGGCGGTGGACCTATAGACCAGTTGTCAACGGAAACGTGGGACAATGTAATAGGCACCAGCCTCAGGGGGGCTTTTCTTTGCACGCGTGCCGCTTTTGGTATTATGAAGAACCAGGGCGGCGGACGGATAATTAACATAGGAAGTATCTCTGCCCAGCGTGTTAGGAAATTTAACGCGCCATACAGCGCAGGCAAGTTCGGCCTAATCGGTCTTACGCAGACAACCGCTCTGGAAGGACGGGAATATGGAATAACCTGCGGCATACTGCATCCGGGGGAGGTAACCCATGACAGGCCGTTCACTCCCCCTCCGGGCTTGAATCGCCCTTCTGAACCCAGGCCCAAACCACCACAAATGACACCCGAAGAAATCGCCGCCGCCGCTATATATATGATCAGTGCTCCTCCACATGTCAACGTACTGGAACTGATACAGTTTCATTCGGAACAACCCTATCTGGGACGCGGCTAGAAAAACCCTCCTTTTTTCACAATGATTTCTAGGCCTAGAGACCAGGCGTAATCATGGCCGGACTTGTTTATAGTGGTTGAGAACCTTAATATAAAAGGAATCTTAATTGGTAGGAATATATACAGAAGGAGAATATTAAAATGGAATTCACCATTAATTTCACAACCCCGGTCCTGTTTGGTGAGGACTCATCTCTTAAAACGGGAGAAAGACTGAAGGCGCTGGGCGTTACCAAGGCTCTCTTTGTCTATGACCAGGGAGTAAAGAAAGCCGGATTACCGGATAAAATTTTAAACTGTGTTAAAGAAGCCGGTATCGGAGTGGCGGTCTATGACGGCGTTCTGGCTGACCCGCCCCTTCACACGCTCGAAGAAGGCGCTGAAGTTGGGCGTAAAGAAAACGTAGATGCAGTGGTCGCTGTCGGCGGTGGCAGTTCCATGGATACCGCTAAAGCGGTAAATTTACTGCTCACCAATCCATCGCCGATAAACCAGTACATGCGTCGAGGCCGACCCGAAATGAAACAGGGCAAGGTACTTTTCCTTATCCCCACAACTTCCGGAACCGGTAGTGAAGTCACCAGTGTTGCAGTTCTAACAGATTCTGAAACTAACAGAAAAAGTGGTATCGGCGGTCCACTTGTCAGAGCTACACTGGCTATTGTAGACCCTCTTCTGACAGTTAGTATGCCCCCGGCGATAACCGCCGATACCGGTATGGATGCACTTGTTCATGCTATCGAAGCGTGTACTGCCACCCGAGCAAATCCCATGACCGATATACTCGGTGAGAAAGCAATTACTCTCGTAATGAAATATCTCCCGAGAGCCGTCAAAGACGGTTCGGACCTTGAAGCCCGGATAAACATGAGTTTCGGTGCTATGATTGCCGGATACGCTTTTAATGATTCTATGACACACCTCGGCCATTCAGTCGGACATACTCTCGGTTCTATGTATCACATTCCTCACGGCACCGCCTGTGGGATTATCCTGCCGGAAATGATGGAATTTATCGCAGAAAGCGTACCAGAGGCGACAAGACGGGTAGGTCTGGCGATGGGTCTTAAAACCGATGACACCGTTTCCGCTGCTGACGCAGGAAAAATGATTAGGGACGCAATAATTAATTTCGGTAATGTTGTTGGACAGAAAGGTCTGAAGGAGTTAAATATCGAAGAATCGGCACTGACTGAAATCGCAGAAGGCGCAGCCGCCGACGTTACCGCCATCTTCAGCCCCAGAAAAGCAGAGAAAGAAGACTTTTTAGGGATGCTTCAGTCGGCATATACCAGATAATCTGGAAACAAAGATCCACACGATGTCACAAAATGAGGAGTCTTATATCACTAAAGATAAAACACATTGAGTGGAAAAGGAGAATTGAATGACTGATAAGGAAATTTTTAATCTTACTGGCAGGATCGCTCTTGTTACCGGCGGCAGTCGCGGTCTCGGCAGGGCCTGCGCTGAAGCTGTTGCTGCATTCGGGGCTAATGTCGCCATCGCTGCCCGTGACCAGGGCAAGATCGATGAAACGCTGGAGATACTGGCCAAGTATAATGTTGAGACCCTGGGTATATCCGCTGACATGACCCAGGAAGAAGACGTTAAGAGAATGGTCGATGAGACGGTAAATAAATTCGGCCGCATAGATATCCTTTTCAACAATGCCGGTATTGCCAGACCTATGCGGCAGATACATGAAGAAATTATTTCCGACTTCGATATCGTCATTAGTACCAACCTCAGGGCACCTTTCCTGGTATTAAGATATGTCCTACCCGTGATGATAAAACAGAATAAAGGGTCTATCATCAACACTTCATCAACGGCCGGTCTCAGAGCGGAAATCCCGGAAATTGCCCCGGTCGCCTACAGCGCGGCCAAAGCAGGGATTAACGTTATGACCCAGGTCGGCGCCATTGAGTATGCCAAATACAATATCCGGGTTAATTGTATTGTCCCGGGTATGCATCATTCCGAAATCGGTCACGATATACCCAGACCGGCTGTCTCCCCCACCCCTGACCCCCAGAGGATGGAAGCCATGCAGGCAAGGAGACAGAAAACCATGGATGATATCCCAATGAACCGCATGGGCGAGGCTGATGAGCTGGCCGGATTAGCGGTACTCCTGGCTTCAGATGCTTCCAGCTACATCACTGGTCAAATCATCGCCCAGGATGGCGGACGGTCGGCCAAACACTAGGATTTCAACTCGTTAGAATGACTGAAAAAGTCTCCCGCTCGGGAGACTTTTTATTTTTGGCAGGGCCATTCTTATTATTACAACATTTATTCATGTTCAACTTGGGACGACATTCTGACTGGTGTTATTTATCTGAATTCTGCGTATTGTGATGTGGGTGATGCTTGGTAGTGAGAAGATGGGGAAGGTGATTAGTGGGGGGATTGGAGATGCTTTCAGGACATATGCGGACCGGAGAAGAGGGGTGTCAAATGATTCACGTTAAAAGGCATGTGTACTTTCTCCTTTTCATCTCAGGCAACCAATTATGCATGTCCGAAGGTATCCCGGTCAAGCGAATCGGCTGGACGACATCATGGTTTTTTACAGGGGCAGAGAATCATGATTCTCTGCCCCTGTGTCCATATTCTGATTGGGCAAACCTAGTAACCCATTGATGTCTTCAGTTCCTGGTCAATCCAGGCGTACTGGAGCCAGTAGTGGATGGAGCCCTCGCCATGATAATTCTTTATCCAGGGCTGCCAAATAGTATAGGCGTAAGCGGCCGGGGTCGGTATCAGGAAAGCCTGGCTAAGAGTATACAGGTTAAGCTCTTTCGTCAACTCTTCGGCTTTGGGATAGTCGACCATCACAGCTTTTTGTATTTCCTCGATCAACCTCGTAATAGTCGGGTCTGTCCCCTCCGGGTCATTGACATAGCTGAGGTTGTAGTTGTTCGAGCCGCGGAAATAGCTGTTACCGTACCGTACGAATAGCATCCCAGTCCCGCCAGGCCAAGGGCTGAAGAACAGTTCATTGTAGCTGCGCTGAGAGAACATTCCTCTGAATACGCTGGAATCTTTTGGTTCGAGCACGAGTTCGATGCCGACCTTCGACCACATATCTTTGAGCACAGCAGCTAGGTCGCCGCCTGTGCCGCTGGATGAAAAGACCATTGCGGCTTTGAATCCGTCGGGGTAACCGGCCTCTTCCAGTAGCTGCTTGGCTTTTTCAGGATTGTACTGGTAGAGTTCCCTGGTAGACTCCGGCAACTCCTCCAGCGGAGTGTAAACCCCGGGATAAAGTTTCCGCGCCGGGCTGTCGAGAATCTCGGCCTGGCCCATGTACAGGAGATCTTTCAACGACTGCATATCGGTTGCCATCATCAGCGCCCGGCGTACCCTCAAGTCACTGTAAGGTAATTCCTCTTTGTCTGTTCTCATGGCAACCTGGTAAGGCGAGCTGATAGTCTGATAGGACTGGGTATCGGGGTGCGATTGCAGCATCATCTGGCCGTCTTCCAGAATTACGCTTGTGAGACGGTCGACTTTACCCGTTCTGAATGCCGCTAGTTGCGTCGAAAGGTCGGGGACAATGAGATAATTGACCTGTTCTACATAGGGTAATTGATTGCCCTTGCCCGGACCCACCGGGTCGGTTTCCCAGTAGTTGGGATTCCGAACATAGGTAGCAATGGATTCATTGACGAATTCCTTTAGGATAAATGGACCGGTGCCTACCTGGTCCTCCCATTCATTGCTCCTTCCGTATTGCTGTACGACCTCCTTCGGCCAGACGTATCCGTTTCCTCCGCCGCCCATTATCCAGAGGTAACCGTTGGCCGGATTTACCGGGGTTCGTACGGTTAACTGCCACGGACCGGTCCTCTCAATCGTGGTATTCTTTATCAGCTTAGGCTCGGCGAGTTGGATCCAGGACGTCTCGGTGTCCCTGATATATTCGATGCTGTAGGCGACATCCTCAGCAGTCATCTCACGACCCCCGGCCATTCTGCTGGCAGCGCTGTCCTGGTTAAGACCGAAGTGCACTCCCTTCCGGATATCCAGCACCCAAACCCCGAGTTCCGGGATTTCCCATCTTTCGGCGAGTTCACCTACTATTTCATCGAACGAGGTGGCTCCTCCGGCATAGTTAACCTCGCCGCTTCCCGCCGGTCCTTTAGTCCGGTCAACGGTCAGGATTTGCTGCAGCACATATCCGGCTATTGCACCGGAACCTCTATTGGCGACCGCCGCTCCGAAAATCGTGGGGTTATTCCCGACTATTGTAAAGGTTCCGCCAATTTTCGGTACTGTAGCATCAACAACCTCTTCTTCTACCGGTGTCTCTGCCGGGGTAGTGGGAGAAGTCGGTGTTGTCGGAGTAGTCGGTGTTGTCGGGGTGGTTGGAGTGGTTGGCGTAGCCGCCGGGCCGCAGGCTGCCATCACCAGAGACAGCACCATCAGACCACTCACCACTAACCACAGGATTTTCTTTTTCATACTTACCTCCTTTTCATCTATGAAACCTATTTTATCCCAGTTATACTGTCTCAAAAGCATTAACTCCTCGGCTGGTCCTGCTACCAAGCCTGCTTTCCCACAGGGCTCCGGTCACGGGAGGGGCAAAAGAGGTCTATTTAAGCTGATAGGGTGACCAAAACCCACACACCCT
>JAZFUA010000308.1:0-4554 GCA_036446975.1 Dehalococcoidales bacterium | reverse complement strand
ACCAAAGGAGTCCGATTACTTCATATCCGGACCCAAACTTGAATATGAGTTTACCAGTGTTTAGTGAAAATTATCTTTCCAGTAAAAAGAGCTCTTTCCAAAATACGAAAATTAATTTAATAACCAATTCGTATTTTTTTCGGGATTGAGGTTATACTGTAATGAGATGACTGATTCATAGGTTTGGAGATTGAATAAAGATGGATTCAAATGGAAGAGTCGCGATCGTTACAGGCGCGGGAACCGGCATCGGTAAACACTCTGCCTTGGCTCTATTAAGAGATGGATATTCCGTTGTGCTGGCGGGACGCCGCCTGGAGCGTTTGCAAAGCACAGTGGAAGCTGCGGCGGACAGCAGTTCACGGGCACTACCAGCGCCGACCGATGTAAGTGACCCCCAATCTGTTCAGGCCTTGTTTGCCAAGACTTATGAAACATTCGGACGCCTGGATGTACTTTTCAACAACGCCGGGACGGGCGGCCCGCCAGTTCTATTTGAGGACCTGACCTACGACCAATGGAAAAAGGTACTGGATACCAATCTGACAGGAGTTTTCCTGTGCGCACAAGAAGCCGTCAAGATAATGAAGAGTCAGAAGCCGATGGGTGGGCGCATCATCAATAACGGTTCCATATCAGCCAGCACCCCACGTCCCAACTCGGCTCCCTATACGGCTACAAAGCATGGGGTAACCGGCCTGACCAAGTCAATCGCTCTCGATGGGCGTAAATACAACATCGCCTGCAGTCAAATCGACATCGGAAACGCCGCGACAGACCTGACTAAAAGAATGAGAAACGGAATAATACAGGCTAATGGAGAAATCGAAGTCGAACCTACTTTCGATGTGAATCACGTGGCTGAAGCGGTACTATATATGGCAAATCTTCCACTGGACACCAATGTGCTATCCATGACCATAATGGCAACAAAGATGCCTTATGTGGGACGAGGCTAGTCCAGGGGTTTGACACCGGCACGAAGTGCAGCAGCGGCCAGAACTTCGTAGGGCTGGCAACCCTCAACCGGTTCAGTCCCGAAAACAAAGGTGGGTATACCGCCTACTCCTACCTGCTTATACTCAAGTCTGAGGTCGTCTACGCGCTTGAGGTAGACTCGGTCGTCGGCGGCAAGAATCGCCTTTCCCGGATCAAGCCCTGAATCCGCTGCCAGGTTTTGAAGAACCGTGGTGTCCTCGATGTCCTGGCCATCCTTCCAGTGAGCGTCCATCGTTAGCGAGCGGAACTCGTCCAGTCTGCCCTGATCACTGGCAAACTCAGCCATCGCCAACGCCCGGCGGGTATTGGGCATTTTCCCGGAACGTTTCATATCATACACGCCAAAGGTGGCGGCGAACCGCTGTATGTAGTCTTTCATGTCCGGATTCGTCTCTTTTGGGTACAATCGGCTCAATTCGATACCACCTTTGGGCGTTTCCGGGTGAAGTTCAAACCCACGCCAATCGACTTTGATGTCGAACTCCCTCTCCAGTCTGACCAGACTGACCCGCTCCGCGATATAGCAGAATGGTCAGATGAAGTCGGAATAGAATCGCAATACCAGCTTCGGGTTCTCTACAGTCACGATCAGGCCCTCCTTATGATATTATTCCCGCAAACGACTGCGATGTCAACAGTAAGGTGCGGGGGAGCAAGGAAATAGATCTTACAGTGAGGGAGAGTCTGAATAAAAACGGAGTCAGGTGGTTGACCTCCAAAGAAAATTAAAGTAATATAAGGTGCCCTGCGAGAGACAACTGTCTCTGCTGATGGATGGCGCTAAATACACCGGGCTAATTGGCCGATTCAACAATCCGGCCAATTCAGTACGGTTTTTTAATGAGAGGTAATTATGTCACCTGTTAGCGCAACCTATTGGGGCATCTCCGGATATGTGCTGTTCTGGGGGATAACAATCCTGGCTACCAGTCTATTCCTGGCACGGATATACCGGCTGGTACGCTACATGTTCAAGGGACAAAAAGAGGGGAGTTTCCGCCAGCTTTTATCCCGGACGCTGATAACTTTTAGTAATGTTTTGGGGCAGTGGTGCCAGTTAAAAAATATCACCACCAAGGATAGAGCCGGTATCGGTCATATCTTTATGGCCTGGGGGTTCTTCACCTTCAGTCTTTTCTATTTCATATTTATCATTATCGGGGCTGGTTTTGGTCTATCCGAGTCACTGGAACACACCCGGTTTTTCTCTTCTTACGCCTATATCATGGACATAATGGCCGTTCTGGTCATGACCGGTGCGGCATGGGGCATTATCCGCAGGTACATCGTCAGGCCACCGAGACTGGAGGGGGAGCAAACATTTGAGGCGATGATAATTCTCCTCTCGGTGCTGATTCATCCGATTACCCATCTCTTTAAGGAAGCTACCAGCATCGAACTGGGTCACCCGCCGGCTGGTCTGGGAGCTGCCCTGCCACCGGTGAGCTCTGCATTGAGTAATCTGTTCACCGATACTGTCACAAGTTCACTGGAGGGACTAAATACAGGCTTCTTCTGGGCACACTGGCTGACCGTATTATTTGTCATGGTCTTTATCGCCTACTCAAGGTATCTGCATGTAGTTGCCTCTATTTTCAATATTTTCCTTCAGTCGCCATTTCCCAGGGGTACCCTGCGCTCTATCGACCTGGAAACAGCCGAGAATTTCGGGGTCACCAGGATAACGGATTTTACCTGGAAGCAGTTGCTTGACCTTTATGCCTGCGTGATGTGCGGTCAATGCCAGGTGCAATGCCCGGCGACTGCCAGCGGCAAGCCACTTAACCCCAAAAAGTTGATTCAAGACCTTAAAAACCATCTGCTGAAGGTAGGGCCTGGACTCCTCAAGAGCAGTGGTCAGGCCGAAGCTTCTCCGGACGAGCCCGATAAACCACTGGCCGGCGAGGTAGTAACTGAAGACGAAATTTGGGCCTGTACCACCTGCCGAGCCTGTGATACTGTCTGTCCTGTCTATGTCGACCACATCGACAAGATAATAGATATGCGGCGTAACCTGGTAATGGAGCGAAGCCAGATGCCGGAATCAGTGCAGCAGGCATTACAGTGCCTGACCTCCAGGGAACATCCCTGGAGAGGGACCACCGCCACCAGGACCGACTGGGCTACAAACCTGGGAGTAAAAGTACTCTCCGATGACAGCGATATTGACATCCTGTACTGGGTAGGCTGCACAGCCGCTCTTGACGACAGGAATATGAAAGTGAGCGCCGCCGTAGCCAAGATTCTACAGGCGGCGGGAGTAAACTTCGGCATTCTGGGCACTGAAGAGAGCTGCTGTGGCGACCCGGCCCGCAGATTGGGTGATGAATACCTGTTTCAGACCCTCTGCCAGAAAAATATTGAAATTCTCAAATCATACAATGTCAAAAAGATTCTTACTTCCTGTCCTCATTGTTTTAATACTATTTCAAGAGAGTATCCCGAATTCGATGGCAGCTTTGAGGTCGTCCACCATACCCAATTTATCCTTGACCTGATTCGGAACGGCAAGATAAAAGTTGGCAGCCTGGATGAAACCAAGATAGTAGCCTATCATGATTCATGCTACCTGGGGCGCTACAACGACATCTACAAACAACCCCGGGAAATTCTGAAATCAATCTCAGGCATACGGCAGATAGAATTTTCCCAATCCAAATCAGCCGGCTTTTGTTGCGGCGGGGGGGGCGGCCATATGTGGATGGAGGAAGAGCCTGACAAGAGGGTAAATATTAAGCGAACTGAACAGGCAATCGAAATTAATGCCGAATTGGTGGCTACCGCCTGCCCTTACTGTTTATCAATGTTTGAGGACGGGCTAAAAACCAAAGAGGCGGAAGATACAATTCAGGTGAAAGACCTGAGTGAGCTGGTTCTTGAAGCGCTTCAAACGAGTAAGCCAAAATCAGGCTCATAATTAAGGTAGATCAGGGTAGCATCTAGTTTTATACCCTTTTGTTTAACCCTAACCCCCTGTATCCTGTTTACCCTTTGGGTAATGTTATCCTCTCCCCCTTAAGTCCCCCTCTCGAAGAACTAAACACCATGTCATATGCGCCGAGCGCGTCACCCTCCATTTCGAGAGGGACATTCGCAGACATATTAATGTGATAGCCATTCTGTGACTTGTCAGGGACGATAGTAGCCTGCAGGTCGAATAACTCGGCAAACCTGGCTTTGACATCGTCAGTGGCATCCCACAGCTCGTTAGCTATGTCTCCACTCCAGTATTCGGCCAGTCTCTTGAACGTAGCCAAGGTCATCGGTGACTCCTCTCCTTTAAAAGCTTTCAATCTGTCCATTTGAATGGTCAGCAAACCCTCTTCCGATTTGAGTTGACGATGCGCTGCCAGCAGCTCCTGGTCGGTTATAATACCCTCAGCCTGCTGCCAGGAGTACAGCCGCCTTTTTTTCTCCAACTGCTCGACCTGTTTTTTTAGACCAGTAACCTGTTGCTCCATGCTGGCTTTTTGAGCTTTCCAAGCCTGCCGTTTGTCCTTTACCGCCAACTCAAGGGCTTCGAAGCTGGTGATGCATTCGAGAAAGGTACTCCAC
>JAZFUA010000307.1:0-2377 GCA_036446975.1 Dehalococcoidales bacterium | reverse complement strand
TTATGTTTTCCTCAACAACCTTGTTCGCTTCCTCGAAGGAAAGCAGCGCTCCAAAAGGTCTCACCTCGTTACCTCCCTGACCATATGTCCGATTTCCGGAAGAATAATCTTATCCAATGCCGTTGTCACCGCCCCCAGCGATCCGGGCAGGCAGATTATAACCTTGCCCGCCGCCGTGCCGGCCAGGGCCCGGCTCATTATGCTGGCCGTACCTATCTCCTGGTATGACAGGGAGCGAAACAGCTCACCGAAGCCGTCCAGCTTTTTCTCCAGCAGGGCTGATACCGTCTCCACGGCCACATCCCGGCGGCCTAAACCGGTGCCGCCATTGGTAATAATAACCTGGACTTCCGCCTCATCCAGCAGTTCTTCTACCGTCTGCCTGATGGTCTCCGCGTCATCTTTCATCATGGCATAGGAGACAATCCGGTGGCCGGCCTCGCTCAACTTCTGCTTGAGCAGCTTACCTGATTCGTCCTGCTCCTCAGTACGGGAATCGGAAAAGGTAAGAACGGCGCAATTCACACTCCGGGGCGCAGATGCTTTATGCTCTTTATAACTCACAGCCGGTATTCCCCCATAATTATTATAAGTGGAGGCGTGGGTTAAATGCAAAGGCTATCGCTTGTTTACATACAATATGTAATATATAATCGTCCTATCACAAATACTTCATTATATTTATACGGAGGGAAAACCATGGGATTTACATTTGCAGGCATTAACATTTATGCAAAAGACCCAATACAATCGTTTGAATTTTACAAAGGAATAGGGCTAACTGTAGAGCAGGAAGGTGCTCCTGATACTGATTGGTATGGTGCGATTTTTAAGCTTTTAAATTATGAAGATGCACCTACGCTATGGATTTGGCGCAATACAGACGATAGAGTTATAAAAAATAATATTGTTATGAAGTGTGATGACATCGATCAAACTTATGAAAAATTAAAAGAAAAAGGATATGCTGTAAATCCACCAGAAACGCAGTTCTATGGAGGCAAGGAAATGAACCTTGTTGATCCTGATGGAAATGAAGTTTTGTTCTTATCCTGATGTCTTTAATAAGTCAGCATCAAATTGATCCAAGCCCTGATAGTGGAGAGTTTTAACTACTTCATTATCTTCGGGTTGATACCGACGTATCAGCAGCATCTTCTCCCCTTCAGAGACCCAGGTACCAGACCAGGCGGACTTCGTGTTCGGATTTGGGATAAGCTGAATAAGCGAACTTATCGATATTCCCCAGTTCACAGCCCTGCCCGGCATAGAACCGGCAGGCGGGAACATTGGTATTTTGGGTCTCAATTTTCAGGTATTCGCAGCCTTGATCTTTGGCCCAGTCTGCCGCCCGCCGTAGCAACGAAGCACCGTTCCCCCGCCTTCTATCCTCGAGGCGCAAACGGATATCAAACAACTGGGCAAACCTCTGGTCCAGGTCGCCTACATAGGCACCAGGGGCAATAACGGCGCCGCCGATATGCCGCTCCCCTTCAAAGGCCATAAAGATGCCCCAGTTGGACATATCGAACCGCTTCAGCCAGCGCTCCGGCCCCTGACCTTTGAGCGCATCATAGTCCTTAATATAGGGGCTGGAAACAGGCTCTTCCCGAAACCGGATGCCGCCCAAACCGGCGTCTTCAGGCTCCAGACGGAAGATGGATTCTACACGAAAAGAAATGGGTACCTCTGAGTAACGGGATAAAGAATCGGTGCCCTTCTGAAGGATTTCCAGTGCCATCCCTTTTTCCTATAAACCGTAAAAATATTTTAGAAATGGGGTTTGCAGAGAATCTCCTTAATCTTGAGGTCAAAAAAATCGCTGGTATTAACCGGATTAAGCACCACGGCCGTGTCCGCGCCCCGTCCGCTGCCGCCGATGACGAGCACTTCCTCGTCGGTCCGCACCAGTCCGGCGTCGGTCGCCATCATGCTAATCTCGCAAACAACTTTCATTCCCTGCCCGAAGATTCTCAAGGTGTTGGCAATGACATCGCCCTCAAGGTGCATACTGAACTTCTTGCGCATGGCCCCGCCGATTCCGGTAAAGGCGTGGTTGGTGGTGAGAATTACTCCTCCCCCCTTCTCAATCGCCTGGCGGTTCTCATCAGTCAGTTCCTGAAAATTAGGCTCTCTCATTCCGGTCAGGTGAGTTATCACCACCACTTTCATCCCTTTGAAAACATCCACCGCCCTGGCCGCCGAATCACCTACCGTGGTGGCCACGATGACGGTTTTAATACCCAGTTCCCCGGCCCGTTTTTTAACGATGCCGAACACTTCTTCACTATTGTCTTTACCCGGTTTATCAAAATAGACTGTCTTAAGCTCCAATTTTCTCTCACATCCTTCTATCCGTTTTTTCTAGGGATAAATA
>JAZFUA010000306.1:0-6120 GCA_036446975.1 Dehalococcoidales bacterium | reverse complement strand
GGTTATACGAAAATGAGTTATTATTTCAAAAGCTCTTTAAGTTTGGAACAAAATTTGGTATGATATGACGGGCATAATGGAAAGAGAATTAATGAGCAAGATTAGTTATCGGATCACCGGTAACATCAATTCCATTCTGTCACCCCGTAGAACACTGACCTGCTGATAAACAGGAGCTAATGAGGCTTGTTTTGTCTTTTAAATTCCGATTCCAATAAAGCGGCATAGAGGAAAGGAGGACTAGATATGGATTTTGAGTTTAGCCCTGAACAGGAGAAATTCAGGCAGGAGATCAGGGATTTTTTGGAGGGAGAGATTAAACAGGGGACTTTTCAGCCAGCTTGTGATGCCTGGATACAGGGTTACTCTCCGGAGTTCACCAAAAAAGTGGCTCAAAAAGGCTGGATAGGACTGACCTGGCCGGAAGAGTATGGTGGCCAGGGATGCTCTCATATAGACCGTCTCATCCTTACCGAAGAAATGCTGCGCTACGGAGCGCCGGCAGCCTGTCATTGGTTTGCCGATCGCCAGATAGGGGGCGGTATTCTTCGCTATGGCAGCGAAGAACAGAAGAAAGAGATTTTACCCCGGATTTTAGCCGGAGAAGCTTATGTCGGACTGGGCCTGAGTGAGCCAGAGGCCGGTTCTGACCTGGCTTCCCTTCAGACCAAAGCCACTGAGGATGGTGATGATTACATCCTTGACGGGCAGAAGATGTGGACCAGCTGCGGGGTATTTATGAATTACCTTTACCTGGTGGCCAGGACAGACCCTAACCCTGAGACGCCAAAGCACAGGGGAATCAGTGAATTTATTTTCAAAACAGACCTGCCTGGAATTACCATTACCCCGACGGTAGATATTACCGGCAGCACAGCCTGGGCAGAGGTATTCTTTGATGGTTTACGGATTCCCGGTACATCTATGATTGGAGAGAAGAACCGCGGTTTTTATCAGGTAGTAAACCAGCTGGATTATGAAAGAGCCGGACTGGAAAGGCTTATGGGTAACTACCCGCTTTTTGACGCAATTATCCAGTTTGTTAAGGAAACAGAGCGGAATGGCAAACCACTCGCTCGGCAGACTCTGATTCGCCAGAAACTGGCTCAGTTGGAAGTTGAATTTGAAATCGGACGTCTCCTCACCTACCGGGTAGTTATGGTGATGGAGGAAGGCCGTGCCCCCAATGTGGAAGCGGCCATGGCCAAGGCCTATAGCACCGCCTTTGAACAGAAACTGGCCGGCATTGCTACTGAGATTCTGGGGCTGTACGGACAAATGATGGCTGAATCCAAGTGGGCGCCGATTTTCGGTATGGCTCCCCATTCGTTTTTGGGCTCTACGGGTTATAGCCTGCAGGCCGGGACTTCAGAAGTCCTGAGGAATATTATTGCTACCAGGGGCCTTGGCTTACCTGCCGGTTAATTAACGGATTTACTCTTTTGGATTGATTAAAGGAGGCGAATAATGAATTTCACTCTTTCTGAAGAACAGGAAATGCTAAAGACGATGGCCCGCGATTTCCTGGCTGACAAGTACCCCAAAAAACTGGTTAAAGAGATGGAAGAGGACGAAAAGGGTTACTCACCGGAGTTGTGGCGGGAAATGGCGGCACTGGGCTGGATGGGGCTGGTGTTACCGGAGGAGTATGGTGGCAGCGGTATGAGTTTTCTTGACCTGGCGGTGCTGCTGGAGGAAGCCGGCCGGGCTTGTTTAGCAGGCCCTCTCTTCTCCACGGTGGTCCTGGGTAGTTTGACCGTACTGGCAGCCGGAAGTGATGGGCAAAAACAGGAATACCTGCCTAAAATCGCTAGCGGAGAGGCTATTTTTACTCTTGCCTTAACTGAAGCCAGCGCCGGATATGATGCTGCCTCAGTCGCAGTTAAAGCTACTACCGATGGTGATAGTTACATCATCGATGGCACCAAGCTCTTCGTTCCGGATGCCAATATTGCTGATTATATGCTCTGCGTGGCCAGGACAAATGAACAGGCGGAAGCTGAAAAGGGAATTACCGTCTTTATAGTGGATGCCGGGAGTCAGGGCATAAGCCATACCGTGCTGAAAACCATCTCCGGGGATAAGCTCTGTGAGGTGGTTTTTGACCAGGTTAAGGTTCCTAAAGAGAATATTCTTGGCCGGTTAGACCAGGGCTGGGAAATTGTTAAAAAGGTTATAGAGCAGGCCACAGTGGCAAAATGCTGTTTTATCGTCGGGACTATGCAGCAATCCCTGGATATGACTGTCGAGTATGCCAAGGAAAGAAAACAATATGACCGTCCCATTGGCAGCTTTCAGGTCATCCAGCACTACCTTGCCAATATGGCGATTGATGTTGATGGCGCCAGGTTCGGCACCTACCAGGCTGCCTGGAGGTTATCCGAAGGTCTTCCCGCTGCTAAAGAGGTATCCATCGCCAAGGCCTGGGCCAACGAGGCTTTTGGGAGGATCAGCACACTGGCTCACCAGATACACGGAGCTATCGGTTGTACTATTGACCATGACCTGCAGTTCTACACCAGGTACGGTAAAGCTGCCGAGCTTTCTTATGGTGACGGAGATTTTCACCGGGAACTGGTAGCTCAGGAAATGGGTTTATAATAGACCATAAAGATTGTTAATAAGGAGGGGGAACTCTTCAAAATGGGAACGACAAAAGAACTAATAGAGGAATATCAGGAGAAAAGAAAAAAAATACAGCAGGCGGCGAGCGCTGAAGCCATTGAAAAGCGCCATCAGGCAGGGCAGTGGACCGCCAGGGAGAGAATAGATTATTTCTTTGACCCCGGCACCTTTAACGAGATAGGCATATTTGTCAAGCACCGCACCACAAATTTTGGTATGGACAAGAGGGAGATACCGGCGGAAGGGGTGGTCACCGGTTACGGCCTGGTAAACGGGCGGTCGGTGGTCGCCTTTGCTGAAGACTATATGGCTCTGGCCGGAACCTTCGGTGAATATCATGGTTTGAAAGAAATTCGGGCAATTAATTTCGCCCGGGAAATGGGCTGGCCGGTGGTCGGTATGAATGACTCCGGTGGCGCCCGTCTCCAGGAAGGAATTGATACCCTGGAGGCCTACGGCATGCTTTTTAAAGCCCAGATTCGGGCATCGGGCATTATTCCCCAGATAGCCCTTCTCATGGGGCCCTGCCTGGGGGGACAGGCTTACCACCCGATAATGCAGGACTTCCTGATTCAATGCAAGACTACCGGCTTTATGGGTATTGCCGGTCCGGCTATTGTTCAGGCTCAACTTGGTGAGGAAATCACCCTGGAAAAGCTCTCCGGTGTGGAAGCTCACGCCGTGAAATCAGGACAGACCCATATTGTCGCCGAAGATGATAAGGACGCTATAGATAAAGCCAAAGAACTGCTGTCTTTGTTCCCTTCCAATAATCTGGAACGGCCTCCTGTTATTGAGTCCAAAGATGACCCTGAAAGGGAAATCCCGGAACTGAATGACATTATTCCGGACAGACCCGCCCGTCCTTATGATATGTTCAAGGTAATTCATGCCATCACCGATGATGGCTATTTCTTTGAAACCCTGAAAGGTCATGCCAGGTCGGTAATTACCGGCTTTGCCCGTTTTAACGGTCGCCCGGTTGGCCTTTGGGCCAATCAGCCGATGCAGATGGCCGGCTCGATTGATATTAATGCCGCTGACAAAGGGGCCAGATTTGTCAGGTTCTGCGACCTTTTTAATATTCCGGTAGTCACCCTTGGTGACTGTGGCGGCTACATGATAGGCTCTGAACAGGACTGGAAGGGGATTCTGCGTCATGGTGCCAAGCTGCTCTTCGCCTGGGCCGACGCTACTATTCCCCTGATATCGATAATGCTGAGAAAATCCTACGCCGGGGCTCATTACGGTATGCTGGACAAGGGCATCGGGGCTGACCTGGTTTTCGCCTGGCCGACGGCCCGGGTAAACATCGTTGGCGCCAAGACCGCCGCCAGTGTCATCTTCGCCCGGGAAATCAGGGAATCGGAAAATCCCGAAGAAACACGGACTCAACGGGAAAATGAATACGAAGATTTATACGAGAACCCCTACCGGGGAGCCGAGCGGGGTTACATTGATGATATCATCATGCCCAGTGATACCCGGAAGGTCATAAATCGGGCGCTGGATACCCTGGTAGACAAAGATAAAGACCAGCGGGCCTATAAAGCCAGACCCTGGCGCAAATATTCCAATATCAACCTGTAAAGTGGTTTTTTCCTGTCATTGCGAGCCGTAGGCGAAGCAATCCGTATAAATTCTATCTTAACACGGGGGAGCCGGCAGTTGTAGATTGTGCTGCGCTCCCCTTTTTGCTCTATTATTTATCCCTTCCCCTTTAAATATGGCAGTAGTATAGAGTACAACCAATCGGTTTCCTTTAGGGAATGCTGGAGTATGTTACGCTACTACTTGAAAAAGGAACAGTAACCTCCTTCGGTTCTGGTTCTCAAGATTCAAACTATTGAAAAAAGCTCTCAAACTTGATTTTGAATCTTTTGTATCATTTTTTGTCTGCTTGCTGGAACCAACCGTCATTTCCCCTAACCCGCATTAAGCAGCTGAAATATAGAGGCTCCCGCCAGGCCGATAACCGGTGGGACAAAAAGGCAGACTATATACCGGGTTACAGCAATCTTTACCCCTAAAAAGGGTATCTCCCAGGTAAGTATCATCGGCAGGCTCAGCATGTTCATAGATGCCAGTAAAGCTATAATTGGACCGGGACCCGCCCCGGCCGCATAAATGGAGGCTATAATGGGCAATGTAACGAAAGGACCGCCGGTCATGACAATACCGGCGTAAGATGCAATCAGGATACCTTTCAGACCTGAGGCAGGCCCTAACCACTCTGCGATTAACGGGCTTGGGATTAAAACCTGAATCAACCCGCCAAGCGTGAAACCCAGCACAAGACGGTACCACATTGACTTGAAGGTAAGGACGGCCTCCTTTAAGCCGGCTATAAGCAGCGGCATCCTTCCCCGCCACAGGGTAATCACCGCCGCCACGGCTACCATACCTATCAGAATCCAGAGTGCTATATCCATTTCTTTATCTTCATCTTCCGCTGCCTGGAAAAGCTATAAAGTTTCTTCACCATCACCTTCTTTTCCCACGGCCCTGTTTTCATCTGTATGTGTGCTGGCTGGACTTGAGAACCTGGTTATTATACGGAATACAACTATTCCGGCCAGACCCAGAATCGGGGGTATCAAAAGAGAAGTAAGATATCCGGCCAGCGGTATTTCGGCGCCCAGGAAAGGGATATACCAGACAACCAGCATATGTATCGATAGTAATGCCCGCCCTGTTAGAAGGGCGATAACCGGACCGACTCCGGCTCCGGCGCTGTAAATGGAGGCGATTATGGGCAGAAAAACGAAGGGACCTCCCGGTATAATAATGCCTATGTACGACCCGATAAGAATACCCTTCAGTCCCGAAGTATGCCCCAACCACTTTGCGATTAATGCGTGAGGAATTACCACCCTGATTAGTCCGCCCAGCGTGAAGCCCAGCAGAAGACGCAGCCATACAGTGTTAAACAACCGGCCGGTTTGCTTAAGACCATCAAAAGCCAGTTGCCATCCACCCGTCAAAAAGGCCGTTCCCAGCGCCAGCAGCACCAGCGCGACCAGCAGTAGTACCGTCTTATCTGGTTTTCGGATCACCTCTTTGAATTTCATAGATGCCAAGTGAGTCATAGTATATCACACGGCTAAGTTGATTTTCCTCCTTTACAGTTATCGCTTTTAGAGCTAAAATAGATACGGTTTGAGCGGGAGTAGCTCAGTGGTAGAGCATCTGCTTCCCAAGCAGAGGGTCGCGAGTTCGAGCCTCGTCTCCCGCTCCACTTTTCGTATAATTTCGTTCCTTTTACTTTTCAAAAACAGGTAAAACCCTTTTGTATGCCTCCATAGATACCGGATTATAAGGATTTTATAAGTTATTTGTAAGCTGGGGCGCCGAGACTGATAGGTAACACAGTGTTATTCAAAGACTTTCAGCAAAATCACCGGCTTGGGGTAAAATCACTCATTCGGGTGGTTGATTTCCGATTTAAAAAAGGTTTACCATATAATAAGTGATGGAAAATAATTCTCCAACATA
>JAZFUA010000305.1:0-4740 GCA_036446975.1 Dehalococcoidales bacterium | reverse complement strand
AAGCGCGTAACTGCTTCTACCGGAAGCTCGACTTATCGACAGGTGTTTTGGAAAACGTAAACCCTTGATGTTTACCAGGAAAAACAAGGAAATAATATACGTTATTTGCTATTATATTGGCTGCTGTAGTTTAAAAGTTGGTATCCTTTATGAAAGCAGGAAACCTGCTTAAGAAACCGGGTTTTACCAGGAGATTGCTCATCCCCTTTTTCAATAATCCTGCTTTTAGGGTATAATTGAGCAAATAAAGACCAAGGTTCCGAAGAAAGCAGGCATGAATATCCTTTTCATTCACGAGGTTGACTGGCTGAATAAAGTAGTATTCGAGATACATAATCTGGCTGAGTTGCTCTCGGTACGCGGTCACGCTGTTTATGCCATAGACTACGAAGACAAATGGAAAAATAATGGCTACCGTGAGATGGTCAGCCTGAAAACGAAAGAGTTTAACGGAATCTCAAGGGCGCTTTTAGGTTCTTCGGTATCCCTGAGACGCCCCGGTATTATCAGAATTCCCGGAATCAGCCGCCTTTCTGCCGGGTTCAGTCACTGGCTGGAAATCAAGAAAACCATCAGGGAAAAGGACATCGATGTCATCATGCTCTATTCCGTCCCTACCAACGGTCTCCAGACCATTTATCTTGCCAGGAAGGCCGGAATTCCAGTCATCTTCCGGTCCATTGATATACTTCACCGGCTGGTGCCTTATCCTCTCCTTCGCCCGTCTACCAGATATCTCGAAAAAAAGGTCTATGCTGCTGCAGATGCCATACTGACGATTACCCCCAACCATTCCCGTTATGTTATCAGCTTGGGGGCTGATAAGGATAAAGTCCATCTGCTGCCCCTGCCGATAGATACTGGAAAGTTTCACCCGGAGATTGACTCATCCGAGATGAGGCAGAAGTGGGGGTTCGGAGATAAAGACAGGGTTCTTGTCTTTATCGGTACCCTTTTCGAGTTCAGCGGGCTTGACGGCTGTATTCTCCGGTTTCATCGTATTGTTGAAAAAATACCAGAAGCAAAGCTGCTTATCGTCGGTGACGGCCCTCAGCGCCCGGAACTGGAGCGGATTATCACTGAACTGGGCATGGAGGAACGAATCACGATAACCGGCTTCCAGCCTTACCAGACGATGCCTCAGTACATAAATCTGGCAACGCTGTGCATCAATCCATTCCTTGATACCGAAGCTACCAGGGACATCTTTCCCGGCAAGATAATCCAGTATATCGCCTGCGGCAGGGCAGCGGTAGTTACGCCATTGCTAGGCATTAAGGCCTTGATTCCTGATGATTCCCAGGGCGTGATTTATGCCGGAAACGCAGATGAGATGGCGGACAAAGTGATCGAATTGTTGGAATCGGAGGAACGCCGCCGGCAGATTGAGCAGTCAGGATTGAATTATGTGAGGCAAGTTCACGACCAGCAAAAAATAGCTGACCAGCTTGAAGCGGAGCTTGCCGAGATAGTAAAAAAGAAGCCTGGCAGACTTGCCCGGAGTAACCAGAACTGAGAATAAATAATTGAAAAAAGTATTGATTTTAGGCGCTACCGGAATGCTGGGACACAAGCTGTACCAGGTGCTGAGCCCGGTATTCGATGTTACCGGCACCATCAGGGGCTCTTACAAAGATGTCAGTAAATATGGCATTTTCAGTCAGTCGAAGGTAGTTCCCGGCCTTGATGCCATGAACTCTGCACGCGTGGAGCAGGTCATCGGAGATATCGGACCGGAAGTAGTGATTAACTGCATCGGGGTAGTTAAATCACTGGTCGAATCGGCTGGCCTGGTGGCCACTATCGGTCTGAACTCGCTTCTTCCCCACCAGCTCTACCGGGTCTGCCGGACAAATGGGATACGTTTGATTCATATCAGCACCGACTGCGTTTTCTCCGGCAATAAAGGTAATTACCTGGAACCCGATCCCTCGGATGCCGAGGATACCTACGGAAAGACCAAGTATCTCGGAGAGGTGGCCGGAGACGGCTCCCTGACCATCAGAACCTCGATTATCGGTCGGGAACTGACCGGTGCTAACGGTCTGCTGGAGTGGTTCTTGTCCAACAGGGGAGGTAGCGTCCGGGGGTTTAATAACGCCATATTCAGCGGCTTCCCGACTCTTCATCTGTCCCGGATTATCATTGATATCATTGAAAAGCATCGGGATTTAAGTGGTATTTACCACATATCACCCGAACCAATCAATAAATTTAAGCTGCTTACCTTGATAAATAACGCAATGGAGCTTAATATTGAGGTTGAAGAGTACCCCGATTACTATGTTGACCGGAGTCTGGACTCGACATTGTACCGCCAAAAGACCGGTTTTACTCCCCTTTCCTGGGAGAAAATGATCGAGGAACTCGCCGGGGATGTGGTGCAGTACCTGAAGTGGAGGTACGATGGTTTTTCAAGATAAGACAGTACTGATTACCGGAGGTACGGGTTCTTTAGGTAAGAACCTGGTACGTCACATCATGAAAGGCCGCATGGGCAAACCGAAACAGGTTATCATCTTCTCCAGGGATGAAGACAAGCAATACAATATGGAGCTTGAGTGGAGAAACCTGAAAGTGGCTACCGATGATATTTTTTACTCTTCGGATGAGATACTCAGTTTCCAGATAGGCGATGTCAGGGACTTTGAATCTGTGGTCAGGGCAGTCAGACAGGCTGATATTATCATTCATGCCGCCGCGATGAAGCAGATTCCCATCAGCGAATACTTCCCTTTTGAATCGGTCAAGACCAATATCCTGGGAATTCAGAATATTATCCGGGCAATCGTTGAAAATGCCAACACCGTTGAAACAGTGCTGGCTATTTCCACTGACAAGGCCTGCAAACCGGTCAATACTTACGGAATGTGTAAGGCAATACAGGAGAGGTTGGTATCAGAGGCCAACCGTCTTTGCCCGGATACCAGGTTTATCTGCGTCAGGTACGGTAATGTTGCCGCTTCCCGGGGCTCGATTATCCCCCTCTTCCAGGAGCAGATAAAGCAGGGCGGGCCGTTGACTATTACCAGGGAAGATATGACCAGGTTTATCCTGAGCCTGGAAACCGCCATAGATATCATTATGGAAGCCTTAGACTTCGCCGAGGGGGGTGATATCTATGTGCCGGACCTGCCTTCCATCAAGGTAACCGACCTTGCCGAAGCGATGATTGGAAAGCGTAAGGTGGAAATTAAAGTTATCGGCGTTCGGCCGGGTGAAAAAATTCACGAGATACTTATATCTGAAGAAGAGATACCCAGAACCATTAAGAAAGGCGATTATTACGTAATCTGTCCCCTTCTGCCCAAATTGCGTAAGACGGAAATCGAAAAACCGGTACTGACCGGTGAGTTTTCATCCGCCGATTACTGTATGTCCCGAAGCCAGCTGGAGAGTTTCCTCAAAGACGGGGGCTATCTCAATTTTTAAGGATTTATTATGAAAGTAATGACGGTGCTGGGTACCAGGCCGGAAATCATCAGGCTCAGCCTGACAATTAAAAAACTGGACAGATACTGCCATCATATCCTGGTTCACACCGGGCAAAACTTCGAGGAAAGCCTGAACGGTGTCTTTTTCAGAGACTTAAAGCTGAGAGAGCCGGACTATCATCTCGGAGTCAGGGGCGATTCCTTCGCCGAGCAGATTGGCAAGATATTCATCGAAATAGAAAAGGTAATCTCGAAAGAAAAACCGGACAGGGTTCTCATCCTGGGAGATACCAACAGCGGACTGACCAGTATCGTCGCCCGGCGAATGGGAATACCTGTCTATCACATGGAGGCTGGCAACCGCTGCTTTGACGATCGTGTCCCTGAGGAGGTAAACCGCAGAATCATTGACCATTCCAGCTCGGTGCTGCTTCCCTACACCGGGAGAAGTAAAGAAAACCTGCTCGCCGAAGGAATCAAGGGCGAATTGATCCACGTAATCGGTAACCCCATCTACGAAGTTATCCGGCATTATACTGAAGAAATTGGCGCGAGCCGGATACTATCTGAACTCAAGTTGGAGCCGCAAAAGTATTTCCTGGTAACCGCTCACAGGGCAGAGAATGTTGATCTGAAGGATAGGCTTGAAAACCTGCTCACTGCCCTGGATGAGATAAGCGTGAAATACTCGCTACCGGTTATTTGCAGCCTGCACCCCAGGACAAAAAACAGGATGGCCCAGTTTGGACTGATGGTTACCAATCAGAATGTCCGCCTGATGGAACCTTTCGGCTTTTTCGATTTTATTTCCCTGGAGAAACAGGCAAAATGTGTACTATCCGATAGCGGCACTGTCCAGGAAGAATGTTGCATTTTCAAGGTGCCTAATATCACCATTAGAGATGTTACCGAGAGGCCGGAAACCCTGGAGTGCGGCAGTACTATTCTGACCGGTGTCTCATCCGAAATGATATTAAAGGCTCTGGAGATAGTCCTGGAAGAAGACCACCATTGGGAACCCCCGGATGAATACCTGGCTGAGAATGTCTCCTCGAAGGTAGTTAAAATCGTCCTCGGGTATTTCAAAAGGTGAAAATCCTGCAGGTAACAGCGTTTTTCTCCCCAATACACGGCGGTTCGGCTGAAGTTCCTTATAGGTTGTCCAGAGAACTGGTAAAAAAAGAGCACCATGTCACTATCTATACCAGTGACTATAAACTAGGCCGGGAATACCTGGACTCTGTACCTGGAGTGACAGTGCGCGCTTTTAAAACCTGGTTGAGCTGGGCTAATTTCTATCTAACGC
>JAZFUA010000304.1:0-5308 GCA_036446975.1 Dehalococcoidales bacterium | reverse complement strand
ATCAGAAAACGCCGGGATATCTCAACGATGGCGTTCTCGTCAAAGCGCACTGAATTACCCATGGCTACAGCGGTGAAGAAGTACCAGCGCAGAGCGTCAGCCCCGTATTTATTGATTACGACCCAGAGGTCAACGACGTTCCCCTTGGATTTGCTCATTTTCTCCCCTTTAGCATCAAGGATATGCCCGTGACTGATGACGTTCCGGTAGGAAGGGCGGTCAAAGAGCAAAGTGGAGATGGCGTGCAGACTGTAGAACCAGCCCCGGGTCTGGTCGATCGCCTCACAGATATAATCGGCCGGGAAGCGGCCGTCCTCCAGCAGACTACCGTTCTCAAAGGGATAATGTGACTGGGCCAGGGGCATTGCCCCGGAGTCAAACCAGCAGTCAATCACTTCCGGTACCCGTTTCATTGCTGAACCACATTTAGAACAGTTGAAAGTCAGTTCATCAACGAAGGGACGGTGCAGGTCCAGGGATTCACTGTAGCCGCTGACACCAGGCTTATTCTTTAAATCCTCCATCCCTCCCACACATTCAAAATAGTTACAATCGGGATTTTCACATTGCCAGACGGGCAGCGGTGTCCCCCAGTAGCGCTCGCGGGAGAAAGCCCAGTCGATGTTATTCTTAAGCCAGTCGCCAAAGCGGCCGTGTTTAATATGCTCCGGACACCAGTTTATCTCATCATTCCCGGAGATAAGCCTCTCCTTTACCGCCGTTGTCCGGATATACCAGGTCTGCTTGGCATAGTAGAGCAGCGGCGCGGCGCACCGCCAGCAGAAAGGATAGGTATGGCGAATCGTCTCACTACGGTAGAGCAGGTTCCTATCTTTTAAATCATCCAGAATAAGAGGGTCGGCTTCTTTCACGAACTTGCCTGAGAAGGGATATTTACCAATGACTTTGCCCTGCAGGTCTACCGTATGGACAAAATCCAGACTGCTATCCTGCCCTGCCCCATAATCAGCTTCACCGTAAGCCGGAGCAATATGCACAATACCGGTGCCGTCCTCCATAGAGACAAAATCGGTAGCAATTACCCGGTAGGTCAATTCTCTGTCCGGCTCCTGGAGCTGAAGTTCCGTTTTATTTTGAAAGCGCTGCCGCTCCACTCCGAAATCATGGGGATTAAACAAAGGTTCATAATATATTCCTACCAGTTCTTTTCCCTCCAAGCCGCCAACTACCCGGGAGCCATCAAGTCCCACAGCCTCAAGTCTGGCCGTTGCCAGGACAAGGTATTCATCACCCACATCAACCACCGCATACTCGGCATCGGCAGCCACGGCCAACGCAGTATTACCCGGCAGTGTCCACGGCGTAGTCGTCCAGGCAAGTAAATAGGTTGGCTTATCTCGTGATAGCTCATAGAGTCTCTTTTGCTTCTCAGGTTCTGATATTGGCGAAGGGACAACCTTGAACTTGATATAGACCGAGGGGTCTTCAACATCGTCTTTATAACCCTGAGCCACCTCGTGGGAGCTGAGAGAGGTCTCACAGCGGGGGCAGTGGGGAGTAACCCTGTAGCCCTGGTATACCAGCCCCTTGTCCCACATCTGTTTTATCGTCCACCAGACGGTCTCTATGTACTCGTTCTTCATTGTAATGTAGGCGTTGTCCAGATCAACCCAGAAGCCGATACGCTCGGTCATCTCTTCCCAATCTTTGATGTAGCTGAAAACGCTCTCCCGGCACTTCTGGTTAAAAAGCTCGATACCGTATTCCTCAATCTGGGCTTTACCGGAGAAACCCAGCGCCTTTTCCACCTCAAGCTCTACCGGCAGTCCGTGGGTATCCCAACCGCCGATGCGCGGGGCATAATAGCCCTTCATTGTCTTGTATCGGGGGATAATGTCCTTGAAAACACGGGCCATAACATGGTGGATACCCGGTCTGGCGTTGGCGGTAGGCGGTCCTTCGTACAGGGTAAAACGTTTGCCACCCTTACGCGCCTCAATACTCTGCTCGAAGATTTTTTTCTCCTGCCACAGCTTAAGTAGCTCCTCCTCCATCTGGGGAAAGTTGACCCGACTGGTTACTGGCTGAAACATGCTATTCCTCTCCGTATAAAAAAAATTAAGCCCCGTCCTTCAGGGACGAGACTTTAAAAAATTCCCGCGGTACCACCCTAGTTCCCCGACTTTTGTCGGGGCTCTCTCGGGACACAATCCAATGCCCCCGTCACTGATAACGGTTGACGAAACCGGCCAAGTCTACCGGCCCCGATAGGTTCGGGGCGTTCGGTTGGCAGCTCAAGAGTGATTTTCAGGAAGCCGGCACGTCTGCTCACACCCTACCAGACTCGCTGAGTGTCCGTTTATCTCCCCTACTCTTCTCCATCATCGCCTTATCTAACCAAAGGCTAACATAATCCAAATAATAAATCAAACAGAACCATTTTTAAGATGATTTTATTTTTCATTACGAGGAGTCCCGATTTCATCGGGACGACCTGGCAATCCGGGAGGTGTGAAGTACCCTTCTCCCCCACACAGATTGCTTCGCCTTCCGCCTGCATCTAAATGGTCTCGCAATGAACCACCAGAAAAAAAGCACCCAACAGGATTTCTTAATAAGAGGATTTAAAGGGGCCTCGCCCCTCTAAAAACTATCTTCCCTCTCCCCTTAAAAAGGGAGACTTTACTCCCCCTTTTCAAAAGGGGGAAACAGGGGGATTTTTAAGAATTTTACCTTCGGCACGCTATGGTATTAACTGTTCTTTAGAGTAATGACCACATGGCGAGCCTCACCCAGCCCGGCGCTCTCGGTGCTGACTTCGGGGTCATTAGCCAGGGTAATGTGAATGATACGCCTCTCATAAGCCGTCATCGGTTCAAGGCTAAAGGGCTTTTCCCTGGACTTAACCTGATCCGCCATTTGCTGAGCAAAAGTCTGAAGTGACTGATAACGGCGCTGCTTGTAACCCTCTACATCAATGGTTATCGGTGCCCATATCTGTCTCTGTTGGCCTATTATCAGCCTGACAATATATTGCAGGCAGGAGAGTGTCTGTCCCCGCCGGCCGATTAAAATCCCCAGGTCGTCCCCTTCAATATTAACTGAAACAGAAGGGATGGTTTCCCCGCCTTCTTCAGCTTCTTTCTCTATATTAGACGAGGTTTGAGGTTTTACCGAGCCGTCCACTTCCATCAAATCCAGTATATTCTCCAGGACCTCTATTACAGCCTCGGTTAAATCATTTGTATCACTCTTATTACCATCAATCATTGGCTCTAACAGTGTTACCCTGACTACTGCTTCATCACTGCCCAGTCCCAGGATGCCGGATTTACCTTCTTTTACGACGGTTACTTCCACTTCCTCCAGGCTTACGCCTAGTTGCTCTAAGGCCTGTCGGGTTGCTTCCTCCACCGTCCGGGCGCTCATTTCCAGACTCTCCATAATCTGACTCTTCTTCCTGGGGGATGTCCGGCTCAAGGATAATATCGGCGCCGGTGTCAGCTTCCGATAAAGCTTTCTTTGACCGGACAACCCGCCCTTTGGTTACTTTATTCTTGTTGTCTTTTCTCCCAATTCCGGCAGTAATCAGACCTCCCCATCCGGTAGCATAATATTGTAAAACGATTCTCATGCTGGTAGAAGTTACCCAGTAGAGAGCCAGGCCACTGGGAAAGGATAAACCGAGGAAAGCGAACATCATCGGCATCATCCACTGCATCATCTGGCTTTGCATCGCCTGCTGCGGGTCTTTCGCTACCGGAGTCATCATCTTCTGTTGTATCCACATTGTAGCCCCAACCATAATTGCCAGGAACATGTCCGGTTTAGCCAGGTCTAACCAGAGAAAACTTTGTTCCAGCGGCACCAGTGAAAAGACCTGTGGCCAGGTAGCAAAAAGCCGCTGGGAGAGATTAAGAAAGTCCTCGGGAGCAACGGCCAAAACCCGGATTATCGACTGGTAAAGGACAATCCAGACCGGCATCTGGGCCAACATCGGCAGCAAACAGCCGGCATAACTCACCCCTGATTCCTTGAACAATCTCATCTGTTCTTCAGAAGCTTTTTGCTTGTCCTTGGGGTATTTCTTCCTTATCTCAGCAACCTGGGCCTGTACTTCCTGCATCTTTTTGCTGGCATGGAGCTGTTTCTGGGTAAGAGGATACATGGCAATATTGACGACAACGGTCAGCACGATAATGGTCAGCCCAAAGCTGTTGAACAGGTATTCAGACAGCGTAATAAGGACATTTATTATCGGATTTAGAATAATCAGGTCCCAGAATGCCCCAATAGACAACAGGCCTTACCTCACTTGCAACTTATTAATAACCGTTTAAAATTCCTTCTATTTAAGGTCAAATTTCCGTTTTGCTCCCGACATAACATCTATTTCATAGAGAGCGTCAGCATCGGTATGAATATAAACCTTAGCCTGACTGGCAGTGATAGACGCCTGTATCTTTTCCTCAAGATTCGCCAGCGCCCTTTGCTGATTAGTGGCGGTATCCAGAGCATATACCACACCCGCCTCTGTGGCAACAATCACCAGATTGTCAACCACGATTGGTGATGCGGAAGCCGGGCTTCCCAGGTCAAACTCCATCTTCTTTTCACCACCACTTGCATTCAGGGCATAGACTTTACCGTCCTGGTTACTCGCATAGATGACTCCATTATGAATGACCGGCTGGGTCCAGAACCAGTTATCAGCCATAAATTTCCATTTCAGACTGCCATCTATTTTATTTAAGGCGTAAAGATACCTGTCAAAAGAACCGAAATAAACCGTATCACCATCAATTAACGGGGTTGACACGATTGCCCCTTCAGCCTCAAACTCCCACTTTTTATTGCCGTTGCTGGTATCCAGGGCGTAGAATTTCTTATCAAAGGAGCCGATATATAGAATATCTCCGTCAATGGCCGGGGTTGACCAGACTTTGTCCCCGGTCTCGAACTCCCACTCTTTGAAACCGTCGGCGGCATTCAGGGCATGAACTTTCCCGTCAGCCGAACCAAAATAGAGCTTGTCCCCATCCACAACAGTGCCTCCAATGATGGAAGCGAGTGCTTCATCCTGGCGAGGGTACACCCAGCGCGGTTCTTCCCTGAATTCAACCCGGTTAAAGGCGTAAATCTTGCCGTTATAGGCACCAATATAGACCAGGTCTCCAGCTACGCTGGGAGTGCCGTATATGGCCACTGTAGTGGCCCCTCCCGGAGCACAGCCGAAGGCGCCCCCTCCGGTCTTTTCGGTTTCCAGCGACGCTGACCACAGCAGGCTACCGTCTGTCGTATCCAGGGCAACAACATTTCCATCCATTGAGCCGATAAAGAGGGTACC
>JAZFUA010000303.1:0-7578 GCA_036446975.1 Dehalococcoidales bacterium | reverse complement strand
AGGTCAGGCAGCACTGACCAGGCATTGGTCGTCTCTCCATCCGTCTGGTTCATCCGCTTAAACCGCCGCCTGAGTATTTCCTGGAGCATGGCGTAGTCATCGGTTCCGGAGACCGTTTTGATTTTAAAGCGCCGGTAATGAGACGGCTTTGGTTTCCCCTTTTCAAAGACCACCATGCTGCCCACTGAGGCCCTGCCCTGTATATTTGAGATGTCATAACACTCCATCCGTAAAGGCGGACGGGGCAGATGAAGCTCCTTTTCTATTTCGGCCAGGGCTTCTGTTGGCCCCGAAGGGCCAGCTGCCTGGGTGACTTTAAGCTGTTGTAATCCCTGTTCGGCATTTTTACTGACGATGTTCACCAGTTCTTTCTTTCTACCCCGATGGGGCACCTGAAGACTGACCTTACTTCCCCTTTTACTCTGGAGCCAGCTTTCGATAATGGTCTTGTCCTCTACCGGGTACTGGAGCAGTATCAGGGGGGGCAGGTAAGGGGCTGAGCCATAAAACTGCTTGACGAAGCTGGTCATAATTTGTTCCGGTTCCTCGGAACTGGTGCCCTGCAGGGTGAAACTTTCCCGCCCGATGAGCTTGCCACCGCGAATGAAAAAGACCTGGACATAAGCCCTGTCCCGCTCGCTGGCGAAGGCAATTACATCCTGCTCGCCTTTTACCCTGGCAGCAATTTTCTGGCCTTCAATAACCTTGCCTATCGCCTGAATCTGGTCTCTGAGCAGGGCTGCCTTTTCAAAGTCCAGCCCCTCGGAGGCTTTTTCCATCTTGCTTTCCAGGCTACGGACTACTTTCTCCTGCTTTCCCTCCAGGAAAAGGACTACCTGCCGGATTACCCTGTTATATTCCTGCTTGCTGACGGCTCCGATACAGGGGGCCAGGCAGTGGTAGATGTAGTAATCAAGACAGGGACGAGTGTCAGTGGTATTTATCGTCCTCGAGCAGGAGCGGAAAGGGAAGATTCCCTTCAGCACCTTCAAAGTCTGCCGCACTGACCTGGCGTTGGTAAACGGCCCGAAGTAACGCCCACCGTCCTCTTCCACCCGGCGGGTGAAGTACACCCTAGGCCAGTCTTCGTTAAGGGATATCTTGAGAAAGGGAAAGGATTTACCGTCTTTCAGACGCACATTGAAGTGGGGGCGGTACCTGTTTATCAGGTTGTACTCAAGGATGAGGGCCTCTTGTTCTGAATTGGTAATGAAGAATTCAAGGTTGTGTACCTGGCTTACCAGGCGCTGTATTTTGGGGGTCAGTTTTTGGCTGGCCCCGAAATATGACCTTACCCGGTGGCGCAGGCTGGCTGCCTTGCCTACATAAAGGATAGTTCCCCCGGTGTCTTTCATCAGGTACACCCCCGGGCTGGCCGGGAGCTGTTTTAATGTTTCGGTTACCAGGTTACTTATTGATGTCATCGTCCCTGTAATTATTTTATGATAAAAACTCCGGGGATACAAAAAAGTTGAGTAAAATTGGGCGGCTGGCTGTGGAAAAGGCGATTATCACCTACTCAGTTAATCGGGAAGTTAGTCTGCTGATGGTTTTGAGAAAGGGGAGCGGGGTTTTCCGGCTAGGCTTCCTGGTTCAGGGAGGCCATAAACTCGGCATTTGATTTGGTCTTCCTCATTCGGTCGAGTAGTCGTTCCATAGCTTCGGCGTAATTCGGTGAGTTAGAGGAAATCATAGATGTCATGCGTCGCAGCAGCCTGGCTTTTTGCAAGGTATCCTCGTCCAGTAATAGCTCTTCCCGTCTGGTGCCACTGCGTTCGATGTCAATTGCAGGGAAGGTCCGGCGGTCGGCCAGGCGGCGGTCCAGGTGAACCTCCATATTGCCGGTCCCTTTAAACTCCTCGTAGATAAGGTCGTCCATGCGGCTGCCGGTTTCAACCAGGCAGGTAGCGATGATGGTCAGGCTGCCTCCCTCTTCCGTGTTACGGGCCGCGCCGAAGAAGTGTTTGGCCGGGTAAAGGGCTGATGGGTCAATGCCCCCGGACAGGGTACGGCCGCTGGATGGCATAGCCAGGTTATAAGAGCGGGTGAGACGGGTAATGCCGTCAAGGAGAAGCAGCACATCCTTGCCGCTTTCCACCAGCCGCTTGGATCTATCCAGGGCCAGTCCGGCCACCCGGGTATGGTCCTCAACCGGTTCATCAAAGGTGGCGGCTATTACTTCTCCTATGACCGAGCGTCTCATATCGGTTACTTCCTCCGGCCGTTCGCCGATAAGACACACCATAAGGTGGAGGTCGGTATAATTGGCGCAGGCTGCATGGGCTATCGATTTTAGCAGCATTGTCTTGCCCGCTTTGGGCGGTGATACGATTAGCCCCCGCTGTCCCCGCCCGATAGGGGCGACAAGGTTAATCAGGCGGGCGGACAAGTCATTGTTATTCGTAGTCTCCAGGTTGATAAGCCGGTCTGGGAAGGTGGGAACCAGGGAGCCAAAATTGGGACGGTTTTTAGCCATTTCCGGGTTGATATCATTAATGGCTTCTATTCGGAGCAGGCTGAAGTATTTTTCTCCCGCCCGGGCTGGTCTGCCCTGGCCGGAGACCATATCTCCGTTTCGCAGGCCGAAGCGCCGTATCTGGGACTGGGACACATAGATATCGGCTGAACTGGGGAGCAGGCTGCTGTTCCTGAGGAAACCATAGCCGTCACTCATAATCTCCAGGACGCCGTTGCAGAAGGTATTGCCCTCCTGTTCCGTATAGGCCTGTAGCAGGCGCATAATAATCTCCTGTTTTTTGAGGCCGGCAGAATTGGAGATACCCAACTCCTTGGTTAACTCAATCAACTCGTCTTTGGTCCTTTTTTCCAGTTGACTGATATCCATTTGTAAATCTCTTTCTCTAAGGTTTTTGTTTTGTGACCGGCTTCTTCTACCGGCTAATCAGGACAGGTTATTTTGGTGAGATACTCTTGAAATCGGCAAGAAAACGGGCTATGCCGGTATCGGTAAGCGGGTGTTTTATCATTTGCATTAATACTTTGTAGGGAATAGTGGCGATGTCGGCGCCTATCTGTGCGGCTCGCAGGCAATGTTCCGGATGACGGATACTGGCGGCAATTATCTGGGTGCTGATGTCATCATAATTATCGTACATATCCACGATATCCGCTACCAGCTGCATCCCGTCCTGCCCGATGTCATCCAGCCGGCCCACGAAGGGGCTGATATAAGCCGCCCCGGCCCGGGCGGCCAGCAGTGCCTGATTGGCCGAGAAGCAGAGGGTGCAGTTAACCTTAATATTTTCCCTGGCCAGGGTAGAGATTACCTCCAGCCCTTCGGCAGTGATAGGTATCTTTATCACCACATTGGTAGCCCAGGTGGCCATCTGGCGGGCCTGTTCCAGCATCGGGCCGACTCCCTCAACGACCACCTCGGTGGATATCGGCCCCGGAATAATGGAGCTGATTTCCTTGATGATAGCTTCGTAATCGGTTGCCCCGGCCTGGGCAAGCAGGGAGGGATTGGTGGTGATGCCGTCAATGACGCCCAGCTTGGCGGCTTCTTTTATCTGTTCTATTTCGGCGGTATCTAGAAAAATACGCATCTTCCACTCCCTGACAATATAATAGATCCCTTTGCTGAATAGTTAATCTTTGATTATCAATTTTATGACAGGGGCAGCGATGTTTGGGCCCCTTCTAGTAAAACTTCCTTGGAGGCGTCTATAAAATCACGGAACAGTGGGTGGGGGTTACCTGGGCGAGAGAGGAATTCGGGATGAAACTGGCAGCTGACCATCCAGGGATGGTCTACCAACTCGCATATCTCCACCAGTTGGCCGTCGGGGGACAACCCGCTACAAATCATTCCTGCCCCCTGTAACTGGGAACGGAACTTGTTGTTAAACTCATAACGGTGCCTGTGCCGTTCTTCAATCCGGCTTTTACCGTAGGCGTTAGCGGCCCGGGTGTCCTTAAGCACTTCACAGGGGTAGTTCCCCAGGCGCATGGTGCCACCCATTTCTTCAATATTCTCCTGGTCATTGAGCAGGTCAATGACAGGATAAGGGGTTGAGGCCTCAAACTCGGTAGAGTTTACCTCGGATGAATTAAACACATGGCGGGCAAAATCGATTACCATAACCTGCATTCCCAGGCATAATCCCAGGTAGGGAATGTTATTCTCTCGGGCATATTTGGACGCCTTTACCATACCTTCAATACCTCTGATGCCGAAACCACCGGGGATGATAATGCCTTGAGCCGAACGCAGCAGCGCTTCTCCGCTTTCTTTCTCTACATCTTCGGAGGCAACCCAGGTAAGATTGAGCACCCGGCGGTGATGGAGAGCGGCATGAAATAGAGCTTCACGGACAGAGAAATAGGCGTCCTTCAACTCAACATATTTACCGACCAGGGTGATATTCACCGGCTCATGGGCCTCTTTAACCGAGTCGACCAGGTTTCGCCAGTGACTCAGGTCACACTTTTGTGCTTTTAACTCAAGTTTCTCCACTATCAGATTACCTAATCCCTCCTCTTCCAGTGCCAGTGGTACTTCATATATGGAGGGTATGGTTGGCAGAAAGATGACCGCCTTCCGGTCCACATCGCAGAATAGTGATATTTTGTCTCTTATCCCTTCCGGGATTGGCAGGTCACTGCGGCAGATTATTATATCAGGCTGGATACCGATACGGCGCAACTCGTTTACGCTGTGCTGGGTGGGTTTGGTCTTCAACTCCTGAGTGGTGGCAAGATAGGGGAGAAGGGTAACATGGATATAGAGTACATTCTCCCGCCCTGCATCATTTCTCATCTGTCTGATGGCTTCAAAGAAGTGCTGCCCCTCAATATCGCCCACAGTTCCGCCTACTTCGATAATAATAACCTCAGCCTGGGATTGTTCGGCTAGCTTTCTAAAGCGCTGCTTTATCTCGCCGGTAACATGAGGTACTACCTGGATAGTGCCTCCCAGGAAATCCCCCCGCCTCTCCTTGGCGATAACCGAACTATAAATCTGACCCGAGGTAACATTTGACTCAGCAGTAAGGTTAACATCAATGAAACGTTCGTAATGACCTAAATCGAGGTCAGTCTCGGCGCCATCCTGGGTGACAAACACTTCACCGTGCTGGTAAGGAGACATTGTTCCCGGGTCAACATTAAGGTATTGATCCAACTTCAACACAGATACGGTAAGATTGCAATTTTTCAGGATGGTACCTATTGAAGCGACAGCTATACCCTTGCCTACCGAACTAACTACACCACCAGTAACAAAGATATATTTTGCCATAAAGGGAAACCCGGTTAAACCTCAAGGGCTTATGAAAGATAACCCTCCGTTGGGTTATTTGAGAATGGAATGAAGTAACTGATTTCTAGACTTATTATAATGAAATAAATGTCCACTTGTCAAGTTTTTCTATTGACACTGGTAGCGGTGAATGTTAAATTACATCTTGCTATTCAGTAGTGGGAGGTAACAATGAGTATAGAAGAAGAAATTTTGAGGGTTAATCAGACAGTTGCCATAGTTGGCCTGTCTGCAAATCCGGAGAGGCCGAGTAACATAGTTGCCGTTTACCTGAAGGAAAAAGGTTATAAGATAATCCCGGTTAACCCGAACGAAAAAGAGATATTGGAAGAGACCTGTTATCCTGCCCTCAGTTCCATTCCAGGACCGGTGGAGGTAGTTGATATCTTCAGGCGGTCGGAAGATGTTTTACCAATTGCCCAAGAGGCGGTCAAAATAGGAGCCGGAGTGGTCTGGATGCAGGAAGGCGTGATAAACGAAGCAGCGGCAGCTTATGCCGGGGAGGCCGGACTTAAGGTGGTAATGGATAAATGTATGAAAAAGGAACATGAAAAATTGGATTCAGGTAGCCGAGGCAGCAAATTATAATACATCGGCTGATCTGGTAGCTTCCCGTAGGGAGCTACTATTTTATTTTCGCCCGTATTTTCTGGACTAAATACCGCAAAACGATAGCCCCGGCAATAACAATGATTACCTGCAGTACTACCAATTGTTTCAGTATTGATGAAATAGCCGGAATGACTATCAGTAGAATAAGCACAATCACGGCAAAGAGAATTGCGTCCAGGAAAATACTTTTTTTAAACATACTGCCCGCCGCTAAACACACTTTGAGTATAGCCAGCAGCTTACAAAAGTGTCAACCGCACCTGAATACAGGCAAGCTGTTGCCAGATGGCCTGCTCAACCTTTGAAAGAACGGGAGCCAAAGAGAGGCTTTACCTCTTTTCCGGCTCAGCAGATATTGTATAATATTATATACAGGCAGGTTATATTTCGGGGAGGTAGAGATGGCAGGAAGAGAACGCTTCACCGCTGAAGAAGCCAAGCAGATCGGAGAAGAACTGGGTATAGATTGGAGCAGGTATGATGTTGAGCAGTTTAGAATGGGGCTGGATGTGGAACTTGAGCACGGCCTGGTCGACCCTCATACCAATGTTACCAATGATGACTCTATAATGACCGGTAAAATTGCTCTGGCTCATCTGAATGAGATTTCCGACTACTATACCAGGCTGGAAATAATGGAAATAGAAGCTGAAGGGAAATAGACTGAACGAAGGTAACTTAATAACACGGAGACTGAAGGAGCTTCTTGCCCAACGGCAGAAGGTTTTCAATACCGTTGGCGACCTGATTCCATCGGCAGTTCTGGTGCCAATCTTTGATAAAGAAGGAGAATACCATATCCTCTTTACCAGAAGATCGGATAAGGTGAAGGTGCATAAGGGGGAGATATCCTTCCCCGGTGGGGCTTATGAGAAGGAGGATGCTACTCTACTGGATACTGCCCTGAGGGAATCCGCTGAAGAAATAGGTTTATCTCCTGAAGATGTCGAGCTTCTTGGTGAGATGGATGATATACAGACCATAGGCTCGAATTTTGTCATTTCTCCTTTTGTTGGCATTATCCCTTGGCCGTATAAATTCAGACTGGGCCCTTGGGAAGTAGATTCAATAATAGAAGTGCCAATCCTGGCCTTGCTGGACACGAGTTGCCGGAGCCAGGAGCGTGAAACGCGGCGGGGTCAGGTAATCAACTCTTACTCATATTACTATCAGAATGATGTAATCTGGGGAGCCAGTGCCCGGATACTGTACCAGTTCCTGGATATTTATAACCGGGCAATGGGAGGTAAATAGGCGGGTATTCTGTTATATAAGCTATCGTAATCTATCTTATTAAAATCTGTAGTATCGATATGAATAATTTCTCCCCCGATTTCCAGGGGTTTGTAGTATCCCTTCAGCAGGTCTTTTTCAAGGTCCGAATAAGCAATTTGGTCAAAATGCCCCGGATGCCTGGAGCCGGATTGGCCGCGTACTCTATATCGCTCAAGCAGGATATCATCTCTGGTAGCGCAGTGGACCTGAAAGGACATAAAGGCGTATTTATTTACCAGGTAAAGAAGTTTCTCAGAGTCATAATCCGGTTTGAAATTAGCCTCGATTATCGCTGAATTTCCTGCCCGCATAAGGGCTTCAAGAAAGTGGTAGAATAATCTGAAGCTGGGAACGCCGAGTTTCCGTGACTCCTCTCTGTCCCTGGCTCCGAATGAATCAAGGAGTGATTC
>JAZFUA010000302.1:0-4351 GCA_036446975.1 Dehalococcoidales bacterium | reverse complement strand
CCTGATGCTAAAACAGAGAGACTGGTACATGCGTTCCCGTTTCGATATTTCTATAGATATGAAATGGAACACCTGCTGGAGCTTTGCGGATTCAAAGTAGTTGATCTGTACGGCGATTTTGAACGGTCGGAATTTACTGTTGACTCTCCGGAGATGATATTTGTGGCGGAAAAGAAGTAAAACGGAGCGTTGTAGAGGGGCGAAGCCCCTTCTTCTAATCCCTCCCCCTCTCCTTTTAAGCAGAGGGGGATACAGGGGGAGAGGTTAATAAAGTAAAATGCCCAAACCACGGAATTATCAAACGGAAGCTATTATAATTAAGAAAACCCGGCTAGGGGAGGCGGACAGCATCCTCACCCTCTATACTCCCCACCTGGGTAAAATCCAGGGTTTCGCCAGGAGTCTTAGAAAAACCAAAAGCAAAATGGCCGGTCACCTGGAAATGCTTACCCATAGCCAGGTGTCACTGGCCCGGGGCCGGAATCTTGATACCATCACCGGCAGCCAGACCATTAGCGGTTTCGTCCCCCTGAAAAGCAATCTGGAGCTTACTTCCCATGCCCTTTATGCCATTGAGCTGGTGGACCAGTTCACCCCTGGCCATATTGAAAACTACCCCCTCTTTAAGTTGCTGCTGGAGACACTGGAGAACCTGAGCCAGCTAAATAATAAAGAGTTGGTGCTGCGTTATTTTGAACTCCACCTCCTTGATAAAGTCGGCTACCGCCCCCAGCTTCAACGCTGTGTCTCCTGCCAGGCGACACTCGAACCGGTTACCAACCTGTTCTCTCCCCATGCCGGCGGTACACTCTGCCCTGATTGCCGCCAGACCCAGTCTCTGACCTACCCCCTCTCGGTAAACGCTCTGAAAGTGCTGCGCCTGATACAGGCTAATGATTATAGCACCGTTGGCAGGCTAAAAATGGACCCTGAACTATCCCGTGAGCTGGAAGGGTTGATGAGAAACCACCTCAGATATCTGCTGGAGCGGGAAGTAAAATCGGTTGCCTGGCTGGATACCTTCAAAAAATAAGGCTGCCTTTCCCGGCTGGTTGCTGATGTCATTGCGAAGAGCCCTGATTTTATCGGGACGGCGTGCCTGCCCGCTAAAGTGCCTTACGGCAGGCAGGCGTTGCAACCCGGGAGGCGTGGGATGTCCCCCACCCGGATGGCTTCGCCTTCCGCCTGGGGCGGAATGGTCTCGCAATGACAGTTTAGTCAACCGGATGCAGGCAACAGAAATGATTTATCTGCTTTCTCCCTTTTCCCCCACTTCCTTAATAGTGTGTCTGCCTTCCCCTTTCTCCCCTCTCCCCTTAAAGGCTTTGCCCTAAAAGTACCATCTTCCTGTCATTCTGAGCGCAGTGAAGAATCTCTGCTATTCTCCTCTGAAATCAGATTCTTCGTCACTGCGTTCCTCAGAATGACTTTGGAGGCAAAGCCCTTCTTAAACGAAAGGGGAAAGAGTCTTTTGAGAGGGGGCGAAGCCCCCTCTCAAAACTATACTCCCCCTTCCCTTATCAAGGGAAGGGGGTCAGGGGGATGGGTTTATAAATACCCTCTGCTACAGTCTTGACTAGCCGGGTTAAGTAGCCTACCATAGAGATTGTTTAATAGGGGATTAAAAGGGGCGAAGTTCCTTTTCTAACTATTATTAGAAGATAACAGGATTAGCGGGAGAGGAGTTAAGATGAGGACTACCAGTGGTTTAATGAATGGGGGGCTTATTGGCTTTGGCCTGGGATTTATCGCCGCCAGTTTAGCCCTACAGCGGTTGATTATTGATTACCTACCTAAATATGCCACGCTGTGGCAATTCAGGGGTGTGTTGGTAGTTGGCGGTATTGGACTGGTTATTGGGATCGGGTTTGAAATTTACGAGAGAATCAAGATGAGAAAACGGCTTGAAGAGGAGTAACTGAGGTAAAAATGACATCCAGATTTGACCTCATTGCTCAGCAGCGACTTAAAAAGCTGGAAAGCCTTCGGGCCCGTGACATTATTCCTTACCCTAACAGCTATCAGCGCAGCCACACTGCCAGGCAGGCCGTAGTCTTGCTGGAGCGGAATGAATCGGGCCTGACCCGCAGGGATGAGGTAAAAGTAGCCGGGCGGATTATGGCTAACCGGGCAATGGGTAAAAGCGCCTTTATGGATATCCGTGATGGCTCGGGGAAAATTCAACTGTTATTCCAGGATATAAACCTGTTTGATGAGAACAAGCTTAAACTCTTTAAAGACCTGGATATCGGCGATATTATTGGCGTAAAAGGAAGTATGTTACGCACCAAGACTGGTGAAGCCACCGTCCGGGCGGCCGATTTTGTCCTGCTGGCTAAATCACTCCGTCCCCTGCCCGAAAAATGGCACGGGCTGAGTGATGTTGAGACCAGGTACCGCCAACGCTACCTTGACCTCATCGGCAATCCGGAATCGAAGGAGACCTTTGAGATACGGAGCAGGATAATCACTGCTATGCGTCAATTCCTGAATCAGAGGGGATTTATCGAGGTGGAAACACCCGTGCTGCTACCCTCGGCTGGCGGCGCTCTGGCCCAGCCCTTTATCACCCATCACCAGGTCTTTGACCAGGACTTCTACCTGCGCATTGCCACCGAGCTCCATCTCAAGCGGCTGATTGTCGGCGGCTTTGACAAGGTATATGAGATAGGTCGTATCTTTCGCAATGAAGGCATTGACACCCGGCATAACCCCGAGTTCACCATGCTGGAGAGCTACCAAGCCTATGCCGACTATACGGATGTGATGAAAATGGTTGAGGAAATGGTGTCTAAGATTGGCCAGCAGGTGCTGGATAGCGATGAGGTTAATTACGGCGATAATATCATAAATTTTAAACCGCCCTGGCGGCGCATCGGCCTGCGTGAGGCGATTATCGAGTACAGCGGCATTGACTTCGTCAAGTATCCTACCGCTGCCGGGCTGCGGGAAAAGATGCGCTCGATGAAGATTGAGGCGGACCCGCAGAAAAACTGGGCCAAGCTGGTTGATGAGCTTCTCTCAACTACCGTTGTTCCCCGGCTAATCCAGCCGACCTTTATTATGGACTACCCGGTCTCAATGTCACCCCTGGCCAAGACAAAGCCGGGCGAAGAGAGGGTGGCGGAGCGCTTTCAGGCCTTTGTCGGCGGTAGTATAGAGCTGGCCAATGCCTATACCGAGCTTAACGACCCCATTGAGCAGAGAAAACGCTTTGAAGAGCAGATGAAGGAACGCCAGGGAGATGATAAAGAAAAGTGGACCATTGACGAGGACTTTCTGCTGGCGCTCGAATACGGTATGCCGCCTACCGGCGGATTGGGGATGGGTATCGACCGCCTGGTAATGCTCCTCACCAACCAGCAATCAATCCGCGAAGTTATCCTCTTCCCTCAATTGAGGGAGAAGGAAGGTAAATAATTATGTCGGAAATTGAGCTGGTAGCAGCCTGCGGTCTCTACTGTGGAGATTGTGAGTATATCGGGGACAAATGCCCGGGTTGCGGACGCATCCAGGGTAGGCCTTTCTGGACGGAGCTTTTTAAGCTTGAAGCCTGTCCGCTTTACGACTGCTGCGTTAACCAGCATCATTTAGAGCACTGCGGCCTGTGTGATGAGTTTCCCTGTGAGACCTTCACCTCGCTTCGAGACCCATCCATGAACGACGAAGAAGCTGAGCAATCCTGGCGTGAAAAAAAGCAGGTACTTTTACTGAGAAAAGAAATCGGCACCGAAGCCTGGCTTAGGCAGAAGCTTTAGGGGGAGTCAAGAGGGCGATGTTCCTTGATATTGTAACAGGGAGTAAAAACGGCGAAGCCCCTCTTAAAAAAACATCCCCTTCCACTTTCTAAGGGGAAGGGGATACAGAAGATGGGGTCACAAATTGCGAATCTTAGACCTTGAAGTCGGTAATAAAGAAGCTGTTCGTCAAACAGCCGCTTTGCTGGTAGCTGCTTTCAGAGACCAGTGGGCTTTCGCCTGGCCGGACATGAAATCTGCTTTGCAAGAGGTACGGGAGTCATTCAAAAAAGACCGGATAAGCCGGGTAGCTGTTGATGATAATGGTGACGTTCTGGGCTGGATTGGCGGTATAAGAGAGTATCGGGGGAATGTCTGGGAGCTTCATCCTCTGGCAGTTGCTCCGGACTATCAGGGTAGAGGCATCGGTCGCGCCCTGGTAACCGACCTGGAAGACCGGGTCAGAGAATGCGGCGGCCACACCATCATGCTTGGCACTGATGATGTTAATGATATGACAACGGTTTCCGGGATAGACCTTTACCCGAATGTTTTGGAACATCTGGTGAATATAAAAAACCTGAAAGGCCACCCCTACCAGTTTTACCAGAAGC
>JAZFUA010000301.1:0-2413 GCA_036446975.1 Dehalococcoidales bacterium | reverse complement strand
TGGCCGAGCTGCTGCTGGAGAACTACCCCGATGAAAAGAAAGAAGCCCTGGAACACTTGGATTTCGCCATCAATGAGTTCCGGGAGATGAAGATGAAACCATCGCTGGAACCAGCTCTGCGGCACAAGGATATATTGAAAGTTTAATAATAATGATGCATAATTAGGTTAATTTACCGTAAAATAATTCACTGAAGGAGAAAGGCAATATGGCAATTAGCGTTGGTATTAAAGAAAGCTACCGGGAACGTCTCATCAAGTCAAAGGAGGAAATCGAGCAGAAAAACGGCAAGAGTCTGGCCGAGCTTTACGAAGAAAAAGAGAAGAGGATGGCTGATGCCGGCCAGCTCAAGATGCCGGACAGGGTCCCTGTTACCATTCAAACCACAGTCTTCGCTGCCAAGTACGTTGGAGTGCCACTGTCTTCCATGTACTATGATCACACTAGCTACAGAATAGCAAGCCTGCTTACAGCCCTGGAGTTCGATGCCGATACCGGTGGAGTGGGTGCATTCGCTAACTCCGGACCGAGTATGGAGTTACTCGATACCAAGAATGCCGCCTGGCCGGGTGGCACATTACCCCCAGACACCCCGTATCAATTTGTCGAAGGGGAGTACATGAAGGCGGAAGAGTATGACTTGTTCTTAAACGACCCCTCTGATTTTGTCCTCCGTTACTACCTGCCCCGGGTTTACGGACTGCTAGCCCCTCTTCCCAAGTTGCCACCATTCAAGGATGCGATTGGTGGTTTTGGAATTCAGGGCCTTGCCTCGATATTTGCCTCGCCGGAGTTCAGGAAAATCGGTGAAGCCCTGGTTAAAATTGACGAGGAGCAAATAAGACTCAGAAAAGAAGCTGCCGAATTCACTAACGAGATGGTAGAACTGGGTTTTCCACCAGAGTACGTCGGTGGTGGTAGTACGGTCATGAGAGGGAACACGGCCGGCGGTAGTGGCGTCGGTGTTGGAGGAGCTCCCTTTGATACTATCTCAGACTTTCTCAGGGGAATGCGGGGAACAATGCTGGACATGTACCGATGTCCCGACAAACTGCTGGCAGCCTGCGACAAGCTATTTGAATGGCGACTGGCCAAGGCGGTCCCTTTTACTCCCGATGCCAGGGGTAACCCGAGAAGAGTATTCATGGCACTTCATCGAGGCTCCGACGGATTTATGTCCGTCAAGGATTTCGAGAAATTTTACTGGCCGACCCTGAAGAAGGCAATACTTACCACAATTGAATTGGGCTGCATTGCCGCCCCATTCTGGGAGGGTATCTGGGATGAACGCCTTGAGTACCTGCTCGACTTCCCTAAAGGGAAAGTCATTTTCCACTGTGAAAATACAGATATTTTCAAGGCTAAAGAAATACTGGGTGACCACATGTGTATTCAAGGGGGTATGCCGCCCACCCTGCTTCAGGTCGGGTCACCGCAGGATATCGAAGACCACTGTAAAAAGCTTATCAAAGTGGTGGGCAAGAACGGCGGCTTTATCCTGGGTCCCGGCAGCGCTATGGACTACGCCAAGCCGGAAAACGTCAGGGCAATGGTGGAGACAGTTAAGAAGTACGGCTGGTATTAAACAGAGACGCAGCATTTCAGTTGAGAGAAAAGTGATCTGCCATCCAAAGGTTATCACTTTCTAAGCTTGAGTTACATTACGTTTATTAATTGATTTCCGAAAAGACAAAAAAACGAACATTTTAATGTATATTGGTTAAACTATTATACATTGATAAAAAAGTAGGGGGGTACCGTTAAAAGTACCCCCCTACTTTTTTAGCTTCCAGATTAGCTAATAAATAGCTTCTTCAACCGGAAAATACTACCTCCAGGCATCTATACTGAAGGCCTGACCGTGGCCGCCGCTGAATCGCTCGCTGGATGTTTCCTGACCATCGCAGACAATTATATTGTAGCTGCCAAATGGGTCGGCCCCTCCGACTGGCACCATGTAATCATCGTCCAGCTCTTTCCAGTGCTTGCCTGAGGTCCTTTCGATCCCCATCCAGCCATTAGTGCTTAAGTCGGGAGTTCCCCGCATCCGGTAGTCTTTTAGCGGCTCAAAGCTCCTCTTCCATATGTACTCGTATATCTCGTCTTTAGTCTTAAAGCCGTAGTCGTACAGGTCCTGGGCCATCTGGGGAACCAGGACCAGGGTGAAACCTCCCTCTCTGCATGCCCAGATGCCTTTGGTGAGAAATTCCAGATAGTTGTGAGGCCCCCGGATGCCTTTAACATCCAGGAACCTGGCTATAGCGCCGTGACCGGTTCTCTGAAGTGACCGATATACCCCCGGCATATGGGACTGGCCAAGCCCCCATGCCCCCGGGTTGGTTGGCATAAGAACACTCTCGTCCTTCTTAAAGCCCAACTCCTCGTTCAAGCCTTTCCAGCCCGGTGGTAGCGC
>JAZFUA010000300.1:0-4675 GCA_036446975.1 Dehalococcoidales bacterium | reverse complement strand
ACTGGCCGGAGGAAAGATAATTAATTATGTGTCATCTAATTATTGCAATGCCGGTATTAGCAATACCAATATTCTGGCTGATGCCACCAGCTTTTTCAGTGCCGATTTATATTGTAATAGTCATTGTTTCCGGTTTACTCTACTGGAAAATAACCCGGTCGATGAAGAAACCTGTGACCACGGGAGCCGAGGGTCTGCTCGGTACCATAGCTGAAGTTGTCTCAAAATCAGGCACACTGGGATACACTAAATACATGGTGCGTGCCAGGGGCGAGCTCTGGACAGCCAGCAGCGCCGTCAGCCTCCAGCCAGGAGAAATGGTGAGTGTTATGGCCGTGGACGGACTGAAGCTGGTGATAGAACCTGCGGACATTAAAACGGGAGAAAGAGAAAAAACTGGAGTGAAAACTGATGAGCGGCATCCTGATTAACATAGACCCGGTAATATTTCACTTTGGAGTCTTTGAGCTTCGCTGGTACAGTCTGGCTATAATGCTGGCCCTGGTAGCCGCGCTTTTAATATCGGTACGGCAGGGTAAAAAGACAGGTGTTGTGTCCGAAGAAATCTACTCTCTGGCAGTGTGGGTGGTGATTTCCGGAGTAGTGGGTGCCAGGTTATTCCATGTGATAGACCGCTGGGATTATTATTCGACCAATCTGCTCCAGATATGGCAGTTTCAGCAAGGCGGCCTGGCAATATGGGGGGCTCTGGCCGGTGGAGGACTGGCCCTGTTCCTGTATGCCAGGTACAAACATTTGTCCCTGGGTAGACTGGCGGACACACTGGTTCCCGGGCTGCTGGTCGGTCAGATGATTGGCAGATTAGGTTGTATCGTAAACGGAGATGCCTACGGGGCAATAACAAGCCTGCCCTGGGGTTTTATATACATTAATCCCGGCGCCTCGATACCGGCTGAATTTTTCGGGGTACCGACCCATCCCTACCCGGTATACGAGATAATCTGGAATGCAATATCCCTGGCAATAATTTCAAGGTTGGGCCGTCACTTGAAACAGGACGGCCAGGTATTCCTGAGCTATCTGGCCCTCTATTCCCTGGGTCGTTTTACCCTGACCTTCATACGTCAGGAAACCCAGTTCTTCTGGGGACTTCAGCAGGCTCACATAATAGCTTTACTGGGAATAATAATTTCTTTGATATTAATTACTTATCTTACCCACAGAAGACGGATTAGCCAAGTTCTGAATTAAGGCGGATATAAATGGGAAAAAAGAGGACGATAAAAAACCTGACTGCAATCGCTGTAGTAACCCCGGTGGTTAGCGCCTTCCTGGTTCTTTCCGGGTGCGTAGCAACAGAAACGAGTACTGAAGCTGAAACCCATCCGGAAAATATCCTGCCCGGTGCCATTTCGGTCACTATTCATCAGGCCAGAACCTGAGGATGTTGCACCGGGTATCGTGAATACTTGATGAATGAAGGTTTTCAGGTAACTGTTGTTTACATTGAAGATGATAACTCAACCAGGGAAATGTACACGGTTCCGCCTGGAATGGAATCCTGTCACATAACCGTTCTGGACGATTATTACCTGGAAGGACACATTCCGGTCGAAGCGATAGAGAAATTACTTGAGGAAAATCCGGATATTGATGGCCTGGTAATGCCGGGGATGCCTTCCGGGTCTCATGGCATGCCCGGCCCCCAAACAGAAGATTTTGTGATCTACGCTATAAAAGACGGCCAAAGCTCGGAGTTTATGACGATACGTAAATGATTAAACACTCAACAATAAGTGTTTAAAAGAATCAATGTGTCTTTTCACCAGGTCAACCGACACCCTTGTTTCAGTGTTTCCGTGACAAAATATAAAATAACCGGGGTCTGAAAAGATTTCTTTTTACATTATCCGGCAGTCTTTCTCACCAGGGTAACGGCCGTCCGTTTGAAACTAAAGCTGTTAAGTCCTGAAAATAGATTTTCCAGAGGGTATGTGCTAATGTCATTAAGTATGAAGCCAATGCGGCAAGGATGGTTCCCTCACTATGCCTGGTTAATTCTTGCCGGTGTTGTCGTCGTATTAATGGTTAGTACCGGGGTCAAGGTTTCATTTGGAGTCTTGATCGATCCCCTTGTAGAAGCGTTTGGCTGGAGCCGGGGTGGGATTTCTCTGGCCTACACACTTCAGTTTTTGATAGGCATACCAATAGTACTGGTGGTAGGCCGTCTGGCGGAGAAAATTACCACCCGCTACCTGGTGATAGGTAGTGGGGTAATTTTTACGGCTGGTATGCTGCTCACGGCTACGATCACCCAACTCTGGCAGTTCCAACTCTATTTCGGACTTCTAATCGGCGGATTCGGGTCTGCTGCCTTTACTGTGCTTTTACCCGTGCTTCTAAGCCGCTGGTTCAACCGGAAACTTGGATTAGCCATGGGCTTTATGTGGGTGAGTTTGAGCATAGGCCCAATGATTATATCTCCTTTAATACGCACCTCCATCGAAGCCTCGGGATGGAGCCAGACATTTATTGTCTTTGGTATCATCGGTGGGATACTGATATTGATAGCTGGCTACAACCTCAGGGATAATCCTCAAGAAAAAGGACTGGCCCCATACGGCGGGTTAGTCCGGGAGCCTTCAACGGACCAGGCAGATTCTCAAGCGGATAGCATCAGCCTTCCCCAGGTGACAAGGATGAAGAGCTTTCAAGCGCTGACTGCTGTTCACCTGCTGGGATGCATCGGACACTCTATTCTCCTCGCCCATATGGTCTCAATGGCCACCCTTGCGGGTATCTCAAGCCTGGCCGCAGCCAGTGTACTTAGCCTCACTGTAGCCGCCTCTGCCATTAGTCGATTCGTAATGTCACTGATATCGGAAAAAAAAGGCGCCAGATTTACATTAGTTCTGGCCGTACTACTTCAAACTCTTCCAACCTTAATATTACTGGGCGCCACTGAGCTATGGTCGTTCTATACCTTCGCAATTCTGTTCGGACTCGGCTATGGTGGAGAGATGGTTGGTTTTCCCATATTCAACCGCCAGTACTATGGACTAAATTCACCGCTACCCACTATTTATTCCTACCAGATAGCCGGCGCTATGCTGGGTATGGCAATTGGTGGCTGGATAGGCGGTGCTTTATTTGATTTGACCGGTGTTTATACCTGGAGCATATGGGTATCGGTGGGGGCTGGTTCCTCGGGAGTGATAATAGCTTTGCTCCTTCCTTCTCACAACCGCTAAGCTGAAGTCCCCCTCTAAAATTGCCCTTTCAGCAGCAAACACTCCCTCGTTAATCCGGTAGTACCAGGCCGTCCGGTTGAGCGGTTTCCTCCGCATGCTCAGGGTCAAACCACCATTTTTTGTTTAAATCCGGTTTCCCGTAACCCCAGACATCGTCCATTTTTATAAGAAAATCGTTCATGTAAGGAGTGTTTTTAACCATCCACCTGACCATATTATGGGTCCACCCTTCTGCCTTGTTCCAGGGGCAGACTTTTATGCATCTGCCGCAGGACACGCCTTTAGGATTGTTAAAGCGGTATTTTCTACAGGTTTCGTAATCGAATTCCCAATTCTCGTAGCCGTTTTTCAGTACCTTTTTGCCCGTTGATATGCTCCTGGACGGACACTCCTTGGCACACTTCAAACACTTGTCGCAAAAGTCCTGAAGCCCGAAATCCACCGGTTTATCCGGTTCTAACGGCAAGTCGGTAGTTACCACAGATGCTTTGAACCGCAGACCCAGGAAAGGGTTAAGCACAATATTTGCCCGGCTGATTTCACCGATACCGGAAAGCATCAATAGCGGAGGTACTGCAACCTGGTAATCTCTTAAATAATTAAGCCTGGCCGGATAGCCCATCATTCTGATATAATTGGCCACAACATTACCGATAAAACCGCACATCGCGTAGCCCCGCCCACTCTGGGCAGCGGAAATCCAGTCGTTCCCATCGGAAGCATCCATTGCCTCCCGCCCCTGGTCAACCACGATGCAAATAGCATATTTGTGGTCACATTCGATTGGATTACCTTGCGTATCCTGACTGTAAACCGCCCATCTCGGCAGTTCGCAAATGCCGACTACATCGGCTCCCACGAAGTAGCCCATACTCTTGATATGGTGGCTTAATACTGCCGGGTCATCCGGCAGCGTTATCTTTTCCGGGGCAGGTTCACCCGGGATTAACCCGGCTGCCTGTCTCATTCTGGCCGGCATTTCCGCCATCCCCGGAGCCGGTGGTCTGCCTTCGCCTCCCATTGGTGGTGTGCCTGGGGCGCCTGCCGTTAAAGGCACAGGGGGTGTGCGCTGTCCCCCGCCTATCAAACCCAGCGATGACATCAGCGCCGTCGATACTGAGGGTGCGCTGCCTCTGAAACGTGGCCTCGCCCTGCCTGGAGGACCGGAACCGCCTCCCGGGCTGGCGGGAGCAATAGCCGCCGCCCTTTGGACAACCCTTTCTACCGCATCGGTAACCAGGACTGTCGGTTTATCGGTTCTCTTCAGCTTTTCCATCGGGTAGGGACCCAACTGCAATCCGCCGGAAAGTATTTTAGAATACCCGTTCTTGTTTGCCATTTGCCAATCCTCCTGATATTCTCGGATTTTTGCAGAGCTTTTACTCCCCCCTGACATTTCTTGATAATGGTCATCATAATGCAGAACCGCCCGTATATCAAGCTTTTTTATAAAATATTATCCC
>JAZFUA010000299.1:0-2459 GCA_036446975.1 Dehalococcoidales bacterium | reverse complement strand
GATGTCAAAGAAGATTTGGAAGTTATTAACCGGGAAGCCCTGCGTACCGCCCGGATAGTAAATAATCTGCTCACCTTCGCCCGGAAACACCCTCAGGAAAAGCAGTCGGTGGACATAAACAGCGCCATTGAAAAGGTGCTGGAACTGCGCGCCTACCAGCAGAGGGTGAACAATATCAAGGTCGTTACTCGCTTTACCCCTGACCTGCCCGAGATTACGGCGGACAGTTTTGACCTGCAGCAGGTCTTTCTCAACATCGTTATCAATGCCGAGCATTTTATGACTGAAGCACACGGCAGAGGCACCCTGACCATCACTACGGAACAGGTCGGTGATACTGTGAGAGCCTCCTTTGCCGATGACGGCCCCGGGATTGCCAGAGAGAATATCGGGCACCTCTTTGACCCCTTCTTCACCACCAAGGAAATAGGCAAAGGTACCGGATTGGGTTTAAGCATCGCTTACGGTATAATTACCGAACACGGCGGCCGGATATACGCCGAAAGCGAGCCAGGCAAAGGAGCAACCTTCATCGTGGAACTACCGGCCATCCGGAAGTGACTGGGCATTAGATACAAGCTAAAGTGTGAGCAGTATTGACAGAGGTGGGAAAATGACGAGAGAACCAAGGATTTTGATTGTTGATGATGAGAAGACAATCAGAAGACTTCTCCACCAGAAGCTATCAGGTGAAGGTTACCAGTGCCAGGAAGCAGGTGGTGCTGAGCAGGTTCTGGATAAACTGAAGCATCACGCCGTTGACCTCGTGATTCTGGACATTAAGATGCCAGGTAAATCCGGAGCTGAGTTATTACCAGAAATAAAAGCCAGCTATCCCGATACCGCCGTAATCATGGCTACGGCTACTATTGATACCAATGTTGCCATCCAGTGTATGAAACAGGGGGCCTATGATTATATAACCAAGCCCTTTAAGCTGGACGAGGTTGCCATCAATGTTGGCAAGGCACTGGAAAAAAGAAGGCTGGAACTCGAAAATAAAGAGTACCAGCAGCACCTGGAAGATAAAGTTCTGGAACAAACCAAGAAAATCCGTGCCTCGTTCCTCAGTTCCGTAACGGCATTGGCCTATGCTTTGGAAGCCAAAGATAAATATACCAGCGGCCATTCGCAAAGGGTAGCCGACATCTCGGCATCTATAGCCAAGGAGATGGGCCTGCCACAGAAAGATATTGATAAGATAAAGCTGGCCGGCCTGGTCCACGATATCGGTAAGATAGGGGTCAAGGAATCTGTTCTGAATAAACCGGGGCGTCTAACCGATGAGGAGTTTCAGCATGTACAATCCCATCCTGAAATTGGAGAACATATCTTAGCTCCCATTGCCAGCGATGATATAATTTTGAGATTAGTCAGACACCACCATGAGCGCTACGATGGCACTGGTTATCCAGATCAAATTAAAGGTGACCAAATCCCGCTGGGCGTTAGAATTCTATCTCTGACCGATGCTTATGAAGCCATGACATCCACGCGTCCCTACCGACAGGCGATGAGTGATAAGGCGGCTTCTGCTGAGATAGAGTGTGGCAAAGGAACTCAATTCGACCCCGAGGTGGCTGATGCCTTTCTTAGGAAGAAAGCTAGTTCGTAAGTTCTATCGTTTAACGTTAGATGACTATGGGAAACTTTGCAGGAGGTGGGAAAATGACCGGAGTACCAGGAAGAGTGCTGGTTGTTGATGACGAAGAAAATGTACGGAACCTTCTTCAGCGAATCCTGAAAGAAGCCGGCTATGACGTAACCGTGGCCGTTGACGGAGAACACGCCATAGGTATTTTGTATCAGGAGGAACATGAGGTAGTGATCCTTGATATTAAAATGCCGGGATTGACCGGGATTGAAGTGCTGGGCAAGATAACCGATGAATGGCCCGATACCTGCGTGATTATGCTAACCGCGGTGATTGACGCCCAGACAGCCGTAAAAGCCATGAAGCTAGGCGCTCTTGACTATATCACCAAGCCGTTTAACCAGGGTGACGTGGTACAGAAAGTCGGTGAGGCAATTGCGAAATGGGAGCAAAAGTTAAAAGACCGGCACCAGTACCTCGAACTGAAGGAAAAGTTCCGAGAACAGACACAGCGGATGCAGACACAGTTTAACGAGTTGGTCAATAGCCTGGCCCGGGAACACAACCTGATGTATGAATTATCTACCCGGCAGGGAAAAGGCGGCCAGGCGTCGCTCTCGGAACTTCCCCCGGAATTACAGAAGCCCATTGCTTCAGTCGATGAATTCAGGGATGCTTTACTTAAAATCCTGAGAAGGACATAAATGGATACCGGTTAGCTTTACCCGGATGATGGTAAGGGTTCAAAGCCATAAAGATAACCTGTATTGGAGGTAACTCGTGGTCAAAACGCGTATCCTGATCGTTGATGATGAGCTCAGCATAGTGAAATTCCTCAGGGCCAACCTTGAAGCCGAGGGGTACG
>JAZFUA010000298.1:0-4456 GCA_036446975.1 Dehalococcoidales bacterium | reverse complement strand
TACTTTGGTACTGTGCCTATCGATACCTTGGTATCTTTTCATCGTTTTTCGTTAAAAGTCCCGATAATAAGGTTTTTTATTGCTAAATAATCTCCAGGACAGGCAGAATAAATTGACAAGTCGGCCAGGGTATGTCTATATTCAAATTATAATAGTTGAGTTTACATCATTTTTTATTAAAGGCTTAGTTTACAAGCCAGAGAAATCGATATGGATGAAAGGGAAAATCCCAGGGAAATCAACCTAAAGATAGAACAATTTGCCATGCAGGCAGCAAAAAACAAGACGAATGTTGCCAAGTGGAGTCTTGACATTGCCATTCTGCTATTCGCCCTGTTAATCACCATAATCATCTTAATCTCTCTGGGAATTAATACTAACATTGTGGCTCTCGTGGCTATTTCAGGGTTAGCGTTGGTCTGGCTCATCGGATGGGCTCGGGGCAAACAGCTTTATAAGCGTATTTATCATGAAGAGCTATTATACATACAGGAAAAACCCAGTCGGGAAGTTGTAGCCGCCCTGATGAGTCAACTAACCACCAGGGAGTTGCAAATCATAAATTATGTGTCACAAGGCTACGCCAATAAGCGGATTGCCTTTGAACTTGGTATCAGTGAAAGCACGGTCAAGGGTTTCATCAGCAGTGTATTATCAAAATTAAATGCCAGTGACCGTACCCAGGCCGTAGTAATAGCCATTAAGCACGGCCTAATATCTGTGGGATAATTGAGACTAATCCGGTTTATAAAGGCGCTTATGTTGATAACTACCTCGATAGTGGCTACCAGGCTCACAAACAACCTCTAATGATGTCTTAAACAAGCGGTTTTGTATCCGGAAGAGTATAATTAATATACTCCGATTTACCTGAGAATTTAAAAATAACCGGGTATAACGCGTCAACCTCTTGCCCGGTTGACGCCAATCTCCAAATAGGATAACATAAAAAAAGAATAATGAGAGCCAGTTTACTGGCAAATGGGCTGGTAGTAAGGAATTATTACAGGGGGGGGAAGGGAAACATGTTTGGTCGATTAGGGCCGCTGGAAATCGGGCTTATTGTTCTGATTATTCTGATTGTCTTCGGAGCAGGTAAACTGCCCCAGGTTGGCGGAGCTATGGGAAAGGGAATCCGGGCTTTTCGCAGGGGAGAGAAGGGAGAGGAAGAAGAGGAAGAAAGTCCGGTAAAACCTGCGACCAGTAAAGCCAAAAAAGCGGGGCGAAAAGCTTAGCCAGAGTCCAGCTTTGACAGAGTGTAAAAAGCCGTCTTTGTCAAAGGATTTATATATTATCAGAACATTAACAGAATAAGTATCCTTGAGGCGCCCGGGCGCAAGCCGGGGCATAACCGGAAAGCAAGTTGGTGAAATTCCAACGCAGTTCCGCCTACTGTAACCCCAGAATAACCGGGGAAGCCAGAACGCCGGACCTCTCGGTATCCTTTAACCTCCGCGGAGGAAGGGGGCAGGAACATGTTTAAAGAAACATGAGTATCCCCTTGTCAAAACGGCAAGGGGATTTATTTTTACCTGTTTCAGGCTGCTTTCCTGCCCCGTATAGGAGATATAAATTCTTTTTACCAGGGAGCGCCCGATACAATGAGTGAAAATATGAAAGACAAGATCCAGGGAGAGTTCCATGGCATCAGAGTAGAAGTTATTAACCATCAGGTCTGGGGAGCCCCGGCTAATGCCCTTATTATCAATCTACCAGAAGCCAGTGATGCCTTGAGCAGTCGGGAGGGATTCAAAAAGATAAAAACTATATGTAACTGCTATCTCCCCAGGTCTACCTGGGGGAAGTTCGAGGCCCATCCAGACAACTGGAATAGCTATTTAAAGGCAGTCCTCAATGAAGCCAGGCTAACGGCGGATGAAGTGACCGCCCTATCCACCGGGGTGAATATGGATAATGTAACCTGGCAAGAAGAAGCTTTTGAGGAGCTCTGGGTAACAGCTTTGGTTACTGCCGGGGTAACCTCCAACGCAATGCGGGTGGGTAAAGATAAGGCCAGCACTATTGAACGAGACGGATTATTTAATAAGCCAGGCACCATTAACACTATTCTGATTACCGGCGCCCAACTGGATTTAACCGCTCTATCCGCCTCGTTCATTACCATAACCGAAGCTAAAAATATAGCTCTGCAGGAGCTGGATATCAGAAGCACTTATAACCCGGAATGGCAGGCTACAGGCACCGGTACCGACCAGATTGTGGTGGTATCAGGCAAGGGTAAAAAATGCACTTATGTCGGAGGACATACCAAGATGGGCGAATTGATGGCTCAAGCGGTAACCTCAGCCACGATTCGCGCCATAAAGAAAGGATTTGAGATATCTGACTGATTTGTCCAGACTGAAGTATTGGACCTGGAATGAGATGCTATGGAGATTCTAATAATGCTGTTTCTGGCTCTGGCGCTTGATTTAACCCTGGGTGAGCCACCTAACCCCATCCATCCGGTGGCCTGGATGGGTAAACTTACTTCATTCCTGGAAAAACCTGGTATAGGACAATCTTCCCCGGCCCGGTTTATCCACGGGACAGTGATGGCTCTGTTCCTGATCGGACTTTTTACCGCTGCAACCTTCTTTATCCTTTTCTATCTAAAGAGCTTTAACCTGATAGCTTACGTGATTATCGGGGCAATACTTCTTAAATCAACTTTTTCCCTGAAGGGGCTGAGAAAGGCGGCTCTCAAAGTTAAAAATTCTCTGATGAAGGACAGGTTAGATGAAGCTCACCTTGAACTGCGCTCATTAGTCAGCCGGGATACACAGCATTTGTCAAAGCCGCTGTTAGTATCGGCGGCCGTGGAGTCAGTGGCGGAAAGCAGCTGCGACAGCTTCGTTGCTCCCCTGTTTTATTTCCTGCTTTTTGGAGTCCCCGGCGCCGTTGCCTATCGGGTGGTCAATACTCTTGACTCTATGATAGGTTATCACGGGAAATACGAGTACCTGGGTAAGTTTTCCAGCAAACTGGATGATATTCTCAATTTTATACCCGCCAGATTGACGGCTTTACTCCTGGTTTTAGCCAGCTTTTTATCGGGCAGAGGGGTTCGGGCTTCGTGGCGGGTCGCCCTTAGCGAACATTCCAAAACCGAAAGCCCTAACGCCGGCTGGCCAATAGCAGCGGTTGCCGGAGCACTCAATATACAACTGGAGAAAGAGGGACAATACAAGTTAGGTAAGTCAGGTACTCCCCTGATTCCCGACACTATTGACGCCTCACTGCAGCTATTGGGGATAGCCGCCTCAATCTGGGTAATAATTTGTTTTACAGCAGGAGGAATTTACTTTGCCCTTACAACCTAGACCTGAAATAGAGAAACTGGTGCCTTCCCCTCACGGTGGCTTGAATCAGGCTGAGCTGAAGGCTATGGGACTTAATCCGGAAGAGATTATTGACTTCAGCGTCTGCTCCAATCCCTTTATGCCTCCGCCGGAGCTAAGCGAAATTCTTGATGCTATCGTTATCAGCCGTCACCCGGATTCCGAAGCAACCGAATTCAGGGAATGCCTGGCCTCGAAGTTGGCCGTGCCTGCTGCTAATATCCTGGCCGGGAATGGGGCTATGGAACTTATCCGCCTTATTACTTTAGCTTACTTCAGAGCCGGAGATTCAGCCCTGATTCTGGAGCCGACCTTCGGTGAATATAGAGTTGCCTGCCAGATTGCCGGGACAACGGTAATAGGACAGTGGGGAAAAGAAGAAGAAAATTTCGCTCACCGGATAGATGAGACTACCGACCTGATTAAACGAAATCGCCCCAGGGGAGTTTTCATCTGCAATCCCAACAATCCTACCGGGAGATACCTCAGCAGGCAAGAAATTGAGGCAGTGCTGGATGCCTGTCAGGAGACTCTGCTCGTCCTGGACGAGGCTTATCTTTCCTTCGTGGACGAAAGCTGGTCTTCTCTCGATTTGATTGAACGGGATAACCTGATTATCGTGCGCTCGATGACCAAGGACTACGCCTTAGCCGGGCTGCGTCTCGGCTATGCCATAGCTCATCCGGAGATTATCAACACCCTGCGCCGGGTCCAGCCTCCCTGGAGTGTTAACGGCCTGGCTCAAAAGGCCGGGATTATTGCTCTGAAAGATACAGTCTGCTTTGAAAGCTCAAAACGAGAGTTGAAAAGAGCAGAAAGGTTCCTGAGAGATGAGTTTTGCCGGCTTTGTTTTATCCCGGTACCGTCAGAGACGAATTTTTTCCTGGTCAAAACAGGCAAAGCTAAAGACTTCCGAGCGGCATTGTTAAGAGAGGGAATAATGGTGCGCGATTGCGCCTCTTTTGGCCTGCCCGATTATGTTCGTATCGCCATCCGCTCTATACCTGAATGCCAAAAGCTTATCGCCGCTATTGAAGCGATGGATAAAAATGAAGAAAAAGGAGAAAAATGACCGAACTATTATCCGATACACTTAAAATGATAGGGTCGCCCGA
>JAZFUA010000297.1:0-5776 GCA_036446975.1 Dehalococcoidales bacterium | reverse complement strand
TTTCTCCAGGACACTGGAGATGGCATCGGCGCAAGATAACACAGCTTTGCCCTGTTCCCAGGCGATAGACGGGCAGCGAATGCCACGGAGATGTTTTACTATAGAGGCAACATCTACCCCTGACCTGAGAGCCATAGAGATAAGACGACAGATAGCTTCAAGCTGGGCTGTTGCACAACCTCCAGCTTTCCCCAAGCTCGAAAAGACCTCGAAAAGCCCCTGCTCATCAGAGTTCACGGTTATATAGATATGCCCGCAGCCGGTAGTCACCATCTCCGTAACCCCGGTGGTTACCTTTGCCCTCTCCCTGGGAGAAATACTTATTTGCTCTTCTTTTTTCTCCACCGGACTGGTGCTTAACGGTTGCTCATCACGGCTTTTGTCCCGGTAAATGGTTATCCCCTTGAGTTCAAGGTCATAAGCCATCCCGTATACCTTGGCTATGTCTTCCTCGGTAGCCTCCTCAGGGAAGTTTACCGTTTTGGACACGGCGTTATGGGTGGACTTCTGGAAAGCGGCCTGCATCCTGACGTGCCACTCCGGGCTAATTTCATGCGCGGTAACAAATACCCTCTTTATCTTATCGGGAATATCTTCCATAGTATGAAGATGGGTTCCTGTGGCTAACCGCTTCATCAGTTCCTCTGAGTAGAAGCCTTCATTCCTGGCCGTTTCTTCAAAATAGGGATTTGTTTCTACCATCCGGGCGCCGTCCAGGATATTATGAATATAGCTCAAGGCGAAAAGAGGCTCGATGCCGCTGGAACAACCGGCAATTATGCTCAGGGTACCGGTAGGGGCGATGGTGGTGCAGGAGGCGTTTCTCCGTCTGGGCTCATCCGGGACATCGTAAATACTGCATTCGAAGGCAGGAAAGACGCCCCGTTCTTCGGCCAGCTCAACCGAGGCTATGCCCGCCTCTTCATTTACAGATTGCATAACCTGCGAGGCTACCGCTAGCGCTTCCTCTGAGTCATAGGAGATACCCAGCTGAATCAGCATATCGGCAAAGCCCATTATGCCCAGGCCTATCTTCCTGGTTTCTTTGGTCCTCTGCTCTATTTCCGGCAGGGGGAATTTATTTACATCAATGACATTATCCAGGAACCTGACCGCCGTCTTTACCGTCTTGGCTAGTTTGACATAATCAACCTCGGTGCTTCCATCTGTGGTGCTAAGCATCCGGCTAAGATTGATAGAGCCCAGGTTGCAGGACTCGTAGGGTAGCAAAGGCTGCTCCCCGCAGGGATTTGTGCTTTCAATTTTCCCCAGTAGCGGGGTGGGATTATACTGGTTTATCCGGTCGATGAAGACCACACCCGGGTCGCCGGTTCGCCATGCCGAAGCAACTATCATATCGAAGATTTCTTTGGCGTTGGCTTTCCCCTGTGTTTCTCCGGTATGCGGATTTACCAGGTCGTAATCGGTGCCGGCTTTGATGGCTTCCATAAACTCATCGGTCACGGCTACGGAGAGATTAAAGTTGGTGAAGGCGGTGGGGTCATCCTTGGCGTGGATAAACTTCTCAATGTCGGGGTGGTCGACGCGCAGGATAGCCATATTGGCGCCACGGCGCATCCCTCCCTGTTTAATGACATCGGTAGCCGTATCAAAGGCTCTCATAAAAGAAACCGGTCCACTGGCTACTCCTCCGGTGGAGCCGACTCTGTCCATTTCCGGTCTCAGCCTGGAAAAGGAAAAACCGGTGCCCCCGCCGCTTTTGTGAATAAGGGCGGTATGCTTCACAGCGTCAAAGATAGACTCTATCGAATCTTCAACGGGTAAAACAAAGCAGGCCGACAGCTGCCCCAGTTCCCGTCCGGCATTCATCAGGGTAGGAGAGTTGGGCAGAAACTCCAGGTTAACCATCACCCGGTAGAATTCATCTTCCCTGGCTTTAACATCCGCAGAAGAGTCATAGGAAAGCTCGGCGGCGGCAACAGTCTGGGCTACCCGGCGGAACATCTCTTCCGGCGTTTCTATTGCCTGTCCCTGTTTGTCTTTCTTCAGGTATCTTCTCTCCAGGACACGGAGAGCGTTCTCGGAAAGAGCAATATCTGTTGCAGGCTGAGTTGTAGGGACAGCCTGGACGATTGGTTCCGCCATGGTTATTTCCTCCTTTTTCTTGTTGCCTGGGGGTTGTCTCTCGGGTTTTGTAGCAGTTTCTGCTTCCGCCTCGATTTTAGTTTCATCTACCTTTGTCGGTTCTTCAGCGGCCATGATTTCTTTAACAATAGCCTGAATTTCAGACCGGGTGGGAGTGCGCCGTTGCTGATTGCGTGATTTGGGTACAAAATCTTCCATTCCGGGCAGGGTCTGGGGTCTTTCCAGGCGCTCAATCACCCGGCTGGTTAGCTTTTCCAGCTTGTCTTTGTCCCGTAAGCCCATTGACTCGGCATCGGCAACCACTGCCCTGAGAATTTCAGTGCGGTCTAATTCAGTCTGGCGTTTTTCTTCAGATGGATTGGGGTTATTCATCTCCGCCTCCTCTGGCGTCCTTTGCCCACCACCTCCAGTTCTTCGGCGGGTAGTAGGGGCAGCTGGCTGGTAGGGGCGACAATCTCAGTCTCATCACTTACCAGGCTATCTATTTCTCTTTTCAGGGCGGTAATATCCGTGAAATCCCGGTAAACGCTGGCGAAGCGGATATAGGCAATATAGTCCAGGTTTTTTAGCCTTTCCATTACCATATCACCAATGACAGAACCGGGTATCTCCGCTTTACCCTGCCGGAAAAGCTCGGCTTCAATCTCATCAGCCAGTTTGTCAACGGAGCCGGTAGGCAGGGGCCGTTTTTCACAGGACTTGCGGATGCCATTAAGAAGTTTATCTTTGTTGAACTCTTCTCGTCTCTGGTCTTTTTTAATCACAAAAAAGCTGGTCGTCTGCAAGCGTTCATAAGTGGTAAAACGATAATCACAACTCAAGCACTGGCGCCGACGGCGTATCCCATCGTTGACATCACGGGAATCTATCACCTTGGAATCGTTGTAATTACAAGAAGGGCATTCCATAACCAAACTCCACACTATATAGGATAACAATGGTAAGATACCACAATATATAGTGTCTGTCAAGCTCTTTTTATGAATTATTTGAGTAATTTATTGAGGGTTGGGGACAAAAAGAATGGCCGCAGGCGATTAGCCCCGGAAAGCAACAGATTTCCCCGGGTACCTTATGCGCCTACGGCCTTCATTGTTTTAAAAATCTATTCTATAAAAACTTGGCGGGTGATGGTATGTTCTCCGGTCTGACAGCTGGAGGTGCTACCTGGCGTTGATGGCTGAATACCGGCCGACGCAGGAAAGAAGGAACATCTAACTCATCCTCACTCTGTTTTAAATTAGAGAGAATCTTGTTAAGCTCAACATCCTGGTTGGCTTCCGGCAGACCCTTGTTGGGCATAAAACCGGTTGCTATCAGGGTAATCTGAATATCCTTTTCCATAGCAGGGTCGTTGGCAACTCCAAAGATGATGTTAGCTTCCGGGTCTACTGCCTGCTTGATTATCTCAGCCGCCTGATTAACTTCAAACAGACTCAGATTATCGCCACCGACAACATTGAAAAGCACTCCCTTTGACCCGCTGGCGGAAACATCCAGCAGGGGACTGGCCAATGCTTCTTTAGCTGCATCAACAGCCCGATTTTGACCTGACCCTCTGCCAATAGACATCCAGGCTGGTCCGGCATCCTTCATTACTGCTTTAACGTCAGCAAAATCCAGGTTAATCATACCCGGGACTGTGATCACATCGGAAATAGCCTGGACACCGTGCCTCAGCACATCATCAGCCATTTTAAAGGCAATATCCACGCCCGTTTTATGGTCACAGAGGTCCAGTAAACGGTCGTTAGGGATGATTATGAGTGTGTCGACTTTCCCCAGTAGCTGAGCAATCCCTTCTTCGGCTACTTTGGTGCGGTTGGTACCTTCAAAGGTGAATGGCTTGGTAACAACCGCAATAGTCAGGGCTCCGCTCTGCTTGGCTATTTCAGCCACAACCGGAGCCGCCCCGGTGCCGGTGCCACCACCCATACCACAGGTGATAAATACCATATCGGCACCTGCGATTGCTTCCTTGAATTCGTCACGGCTTTCCTCGGCGGCTTTTTGACCAAATGCCTGGTCGCCGCCTACGCCTAATCCCTTGGTAGCCCTTTCTCCAATCTGGATTCGGATTGGGGCTTCGGTCAGTGCCATAGCCTGGGCATCAGTATTTGCGGCAATAAACTCTACGCCATGAATCTGCTCCTGAACCATCCGGGTTACAGCGTTACAGCCACCGCCACCTAAACCAATAACTTTAATCTTGGCTGGGCTCAAGGTAAAACTTGTCTTTGCCATCTTGTCCTCCTTTCTAAATTACATGTTAGTGATTAGTTTCTTAAAAACTATCTAACGAAACAGGTTTTTAATTCGGTGAATCAGATGCCGGAAGTCGTTAACAACCCGGCGTGATTTCCAGCTTGGCGATGCTTCATGTTTGGCTCCCCAGAGTAAAAGGCCAACGCTTGTGGCATATGCCGGGTCACGAAGGACATCACTGATACCATTTATGTGAGCCGGAGTGCCTACTCTTACCGGGATCGGCAGTAACTCTCGCCCCAGCGTGTCTATGCCTGCCAGGTTAGCACTGCCACCGGTGAGTACTAATCCAGCCGGCACCAGTGTGTCATATTCAGAGCGTGGTAGCTCAAGCAGGATAAGCCTCAAAATTTCTTCAATACGAGCCTTGATAATGTCACTTAAATCTTGATAAGAGACACCGTGCCCGTCTTCTGCTATCGGATTGACGGTTTCCGCTTTAGTTTCGTAAACCGGCAGGACACTGCCATATCTCTTCTTCATCTGCTCCGCCACATCGAATGGCAGCCCCAGACCGATGGCCACATCCCTGGTGAGCTGGTAGCCGGCCACGGGGAGAATGGAGGTATGCCAGATACTGCCTTCCTTGAAGACAGCAATGTCTGTAGTACCACCACCGATATCGGCCAGTACTACGCCGACTTGCTTCTCATCTTCGCTCAATACCGCTTCACCGCTGGCTAAAGGTTCAAGGACAAGGTCATCAATATCTACCCCGATACCCCGAATACACTTGGCCAGATTTTGAATAGAAGCTACGGCAGCAGTAATGACGTGTGTTTCCACATCAAGTCGAAAGCCGTGCATCCCGATTGGGTTCTTGACGCCGGCTTGACCATCAACGGCATAACTCCTGGGGATAACATGGAGTAGTTTTCTATCGCTGGGGACCTTTATGCTCTGGGCATTTTGAAGTACTCGCTTTAAATCATCAGGGCGTACCAGGCGGTCATTACGGGTAATAGCTACTACCCCCTGATTATTAAGCGAGGTGACGTGCCTGCCAGTCACACCAACATAAGCTGATTCCACTTTATAGCCACTGGCACTCTCCGCTTTTTTCACTGACTCGCGAATTGATTCCTTGGCATCATTGATATTTACCACCAGACCCTTGTGTAATCCGGTGGATTGCGTCAGGCCCACTCCGGCAACCCGGATATCGCCTTCCTCGTTCACCTCAGCTATAGTGGTGCATATCTTGGTGGTACCGACATCGATAGAAACTAAAATATTCCGCTTTATCATTTATCCCCTCCTTCTTGACTAGATTTTCTTTCCTTTGAATTGTAGGAATTTTTCACATTTTTAAGACCCCCTTGCCTAATCTAAAGATTATTGCCTGATTTAGGCTGCGTCAAAGACCGTTCTGAGCATTTTTAGTAAAGTTGGTCTCCTCCAGCCA
>JAZFUA010000296.1:0-3511 GCA_036446975.1 Dehalococcoidales bacterium | reverse complement strand
TCCATATCCTCCTCACCGGAAAGGGTGAAGTGGATACCTTCACGGAATAGTACTTGCCAGTCGGCCAGAAAAACTCTAACCTTATCCATATTTCCACTCCCTGTCCACAGAGTTATTATTCACCACTCTCCAATTTAGCATGCGTTCATAAAGGCTGGTATAAAAAAGATAAATATTTCGTAAAGGTTCTGTTAAGGTTTCGTAAAAGAAAACAGAGACAGTGGTGGTTTGTGGCGAAGGTATAGGAGGCGGCTTCTTCTGGTCAGATACCGGCAGTTGACGTGGTTGCTCAGGCCGGCTTGATGAATTTATAACCCATCCCGTGCTCGGTGACGATAATGCTTGGCAACTCCACGCTGTCCCCCAGCTTCTGTCTTAGATGCTGGATATGTACCCTCAGCAGGTCTCTGCCTTCCCGGTATGTTTCTCCCCATACTTTGACCAGCATATTTTCGTGGGTTAGCAGCCGACCTTCATTCTTGACAAGGTAGTAGAGCAGCTTATACTCGGTTGAGGTAAGCTTGATTGGCTTTCCGTTCACGTTTACCTCATTGCTGGCGAAATCTATCCGGAGAGGGCCACTGATAAAAGGTTTTTCCTCGGCGCCGACGGTCATCCCCTGGGCACGGCGCAACACGGCCTGCACACGGGCAAGCAGCTCCACATGGCTGAAAGGCTTGGTGATGTAATCATCCGCTCCCAGCTCCAGTCCTTTCGCGATGTCTGTGTCCGCGCTCTTGACGGTGAGCATAATCACCGGCACCTCGGAGAACATTCGTATCTCACGCAGTACCTGGAAACCGTCTGTATCGGGTAACCCAACGTCAAGGATGATGATGTCCGGCTTCTCATTTTCGATGAGCTCCAGCCCTTTCGCGCCGTTGCTTGCCGACAGTATCTCGGTGCCGCTCCAGCGCAGCTGGAAACAGAGAGATACGACTTCAATGATTTCCGGAGAGTCATCAATTACGACTACTTTCATTATTCAGTCCTCATAAATCTCCTTCGTTTGAAGGTCGATAAGGAAGAGAGAAGAAGAAACTGCTGCCCTGACCCGGCGCACTTTCCAGCCAGATTCGGCCGCCGTGAAGTTCAACGAGGAACTTGGTGATGGCCAGTCCCAGGCCGCTGCCGGGGCCCCCATTTACCTGGTAGTAAGGCTGGAATACCAGCGCCTGCTCCTTTGGCGTGATTCCGATTCCGGTATCGGTTACCCGGACTACCAGATTCCTCCCATCCTCTTTAGCACTGATGGTTATCCTGCTTCCCTCCGGCGTGAACTTACTGGCGTTAGTCACCAGATTGACCAGGATCTGCTCCAGGTACTGGCGGTGGGCCCTGGCCGCCGGTAGTGACGCCGGTAATTCCAGGACGATGGATTGTTTTTTGCTTTGCAAAATTGAAAAAAGCTGTGTCGTAACGCTGTGGATAACCTCTTTGACTTCCAGGTCTTCCGGTTGAAACGAGAACTCGCCCGCCAGCAGTCCCATCATCTCTGAGAAATTGGATAACTTCTCGTCCAGACTGTGGGCACTCCGGATTATGTTTTGAGTCAATCTAAGCGGCAAGCTCTTCCCGTCCTGCTGGAGCTCTTCCGCCAGAAGTTCCGCAGAAACGATTATCCCTGTGAGCGAGGTCTTTAGCTCATGTACGGTAGCATCGCCAAAGTTTATCCTCTTCTCGCTCTGCTTTACCTTTTCTCCAGAGCTATCCATTATTCACCATAGACGGGCCCCATTTACGCCGTTGGCCTGCGTCATCATTGTAATCGGACTTTTTCTGCCGTGACCAACTGGCAAATCCCAATTTTCCTTAATTATAATTCGTTGATTAACCACGATGGAACTTAACCATCAGAGGAGAATCGTGCGGTATCATTTATTAGCCATTGGGTATCTGTTCAATTATCTTCAATAAGAATGTTTTATAGTGACACTTGCAACAAACAATTTCGCAGTCAGAAATTAAATCAATATGCAGGCCGCTTTTACTATGAGCTTCCCAGCAACATGAATTATTCCTATCACCCCTGCTTCTTTTCAACAATGCCTTATAACACCTGCCAGTATGCCCATGTGTTGTCCTCGTACATTCGCAACTACCCCCTGACCTTGCCAAGTTTGTTCCACAAGGCTTTCGGAGAAAGGCATTTCACGCCTCCCTTATTATAGCGTACTCAATTATCATAGGTGAAATTATATTCCTGTCTTTTTCCAATGTCAAGCTTGATTAATAAAACCAAGATTTAATTGTGAGCGCGGGAGATTAAAATGAGCCACCAACCAAGATTGAGTAGAAAGCCTTTTTCACCGATTTACCTTCTCCTCAAATATTTGCCCTCCGACAGCTCATAGCAGGTTTAGCGGCGGGATGCCAAGGCGACCACCGGTATTCCTATCTTGGCCGTCTTGATCAGCATCTTCGAAGAAATGCACCCTGTTGTGACCAGCAGCAGGTCCTCTGTTGGTATTCGCCTGAGGATACATTCACCCCAAATTTTATCAAGCGTGTTGTGCCGACCAATATCCTCAGCACTGATAATAAGCTTATTGCCATCGTACAGCGCGGAGACATGCATTTCTCTACGTATGCCGTCGTTTTCTCCCTGGCCTTCGGGCTTTCTTTGAAGTAACCCAACGGAAGACATAATCTGAGCTGGTGAGACCCGCCAGCTTGAGCTAAGTGGCCGCATATTCGTTCCCTGCTCGAAAGTTATACCTGCGCCACAGCCTGATGTTAGAATACGCCTCGTCGGCGTGGTGGCTAGCTGATGCGTCAAACGTACATCGGCCACAGATTCCTCCAGGCAAATGCGCATCATCGCTATCTCATCCAGGCTTGTAATAAAGCCTTCAGAGTGCAAGAATCCCATCGCCAAACAGTTCAGCTTTCCGGCGTACACAAGATGGTGACGATCTCCTGCCCGTTGACGACTACAGAGAGCGCCATCTCTTCCGGCGGTGCCCAGGAGAGCCTCTGCCACTCGCCATTAGCATACCGGCTATAGTCTATCACTTCCCTAGTCTCAAGCTGCGCCAACCGGCTACTTGTATCACCCAGCGTAGCTGCTCTTAGATTCATGACTTCTCTCCAGACCTAGCCTTGTTTCTACGGGTTCTCTTCTCGCTCTACCTCTTCCCATTCAACAAGCGACCTTGCGTAATCTTCATCCATATATAAATTGGAGTAGAGATAACGAGCATCCGTAGAAGCATGAATTAGCTGTATATCCTTAAACTCTGCGAAAAGTTCAATGTTAGTGGGTTGGGGATAAACCCTCGATTCGTTTCTTACCATGGTGGCGATGGTGGCACAAGGGTCATTCACTTCAGCCCGGACAGAATATCGGCGTAGTTTCTGGTGACGGATGTCTCTGAGTAGAGATAGACAGCACTTGTGGAAGCGACTACCGATTTAATATCCCGGTACCTATTATCCCTTAGCACCTCGGCGATATTAACCTCAACCTTGTCCGCCTCCAGGCCGGAGCCTGATGTGCTGAGGGAGTCAA
>JAZFUA010000295.1:0-5535 GCA_036446975.1 Dehalococcoidales bacterium | reverse complement strand
GTGCTCGTCATCGTGTCTCTGCTGGCATTAATTTTCGTTCCCAGAATTAGGAATCTGGATTAGCTGTTTTATGCTGGAGTTATTAGATGGATAAGCGTCTGAATGAATACAGGAGTGAGGGAAGTAAACCCCGCTTTGGTTTCCAGACTTTTCGCTCCTTCAAGAACCCGGTATATCGTCTCTACTTCGGGGGTATGCTGGGTCAGATGATGTCTATGAATATGCAAATGCTGGCCCGCTCCCTGCTTATATACCGCCTGACCGGCTCGGCGGCCGTCCTGGGGGCGATGTCTTTTGCCAATGCCATCCCCATGATTTCATTGTCACTCTTCGGCGGAGTAATCGCCGACCGGGTGCAGAAGAAATATGTATTGCTCATCGGCCAGGCAGCATCAGCCATAATCTCACTCAGTGTTGCCATCACCTTATCTACCGGATATCTCAGCGTCGAACACGGCGGCTCCTGGTGGGTGCTGGTGGTGGCTTCTGTCGGCCAGGGTACAATACTGGGCCTGATGATGCCATCGCGACAGGCTATTGTCCCCGAGATTGTAAAGGATGAAGAGGAACTGATGAACGCCATATCCCTGAGCTCCATGGGGATGAACACTCTGCGTCTCTTTGCCCCGGCGTTAGCCGGCCTGCTCATTGATGCTATTGGCTTTGAAGCCGTCTACTATGTCACGACAGGCTCGTATCTTTCGGCGGTGGTATTCATCTCATTCCTGCCTTTGACCAGCACGATAACACTCAGCGGGGGTGGCGCAATAGATGATATAAAAGAGGGGCTGAGATATCTCCGGAAGGAGATTAATATCATGCTTGTACTTGGCTTTAGCCTGGTTATGGTAGTGCTCAGTATGCCCTACATACTGTTGCTGCCTGTGTTCGCTGACGATATCCTCAAGGTCGGCGCTACCGGAATGGGAGTTCTGATGAGCGTCTCCGGTCTCGGCGCCATGGCCGGTTCTCTCATTCTGGCTTCGCTGCCAAATAGAAAACGGGGCTTAATGCTGCTGGTCAGCGGTGTCCTTATGGGTTCGGCCCTGGCGGCTTTTTCCTTCTCAAGTATATGGCCGCTGTCTCTTACCCTGGTTGTTTTTGTCGGTCTGGGGCAGTCGGGGCAGATGACTCTGGGTAATACCCTGATTCAATATTATGTTGACGACCAGTACCGGGGACGGGTAATGAGCATTTTCTTTATGCAGTTCGGCTTTACCAGCTTCGGCGCTTTTGCTGCCGGGTTGTTGGCTGAAAAGGTAGGAGTTCAGACGGCAGTTGGTAGTTTTGCCTTGATACTCGTTGCTCTTTCGGTACTGGCAATTATATTCCTGCCCAGAATACGGAATCTGGACTAGCGCCAATTATTTGTCAGTAATAGCTAAGCCTGGAGTAGAACCTCTCTTATCTTATCAGCGTAGGCTTCACTCTCCCCATCATCAGTGACCAGTTGAATCTGGTCGGGTGAATTTACCCCCAGGCCAAGTTCGGCTGCCCGGGCAATCTGGTCCTGTTCGAATATCGGCCCTTTGCTTACTTCGGGAGTAGTGCCCAGCGAGCGTAGAATAGCCACTCCAACGGCGTCAATTGCTACCCTGTCATTGCCAGCTAGTATTACTCCGGCCTGCACCAGTGTGCCCCTGGCCGGACCGCCATCTACAAAGGCATCCACTCCGTCCAGCACCACCAGGTCAGGTGAGTAGGCGGTGTTTATTTCGGCTATTAGCTGTCGCTGGTAAGGAGAACTGTGTAGTTCACGCATATAGTTGTGATCAACCCTGGGTACCGTCCCCACTGCCAGTTTTAAGGAAAGGGTGAAGTGCCCGCCATGTTGGTGGGTTTTCAGGCAACAGGTCTGAACAATGGATTCTGCTTCGGTATAGAGTTTAGGAACAAGAAAGCCGTCCTCCCAGTGGCTGTCCCTGGGGTGAAAATGCTCCCATCCTTCCGGGCCAAGCTCCTCAAGATTAACCACTTCAAATCCAAGCTCCCTGGCCATTTCGAAAATTCCCTTATTTTCCATCACAACCTGAGTGGGAGACCCCGGGCCACTGCGCTCGGCCAAGGTGATACTTTTAGCCCCCATTTCCTTGATGGTCATCACCAGGGCGCGCAGAGTGTCATTGTGAGTTGACCCCGGAGTTATGTCTGCCGAATTGAAATTGGGTTTGAGGGTAACCGCTTTACCCTGTAGGGGGTTTGACTTAAGTAAGGCAACGGCTTTCCTCACCCCTTCTGCCCGGTTCCGGGTGCGCACCAGACTTATTTTCGTGGTCATTTCCCCCTCCTCTGCAGGTATGAATGATTCTGATTCCTTAACCGGAAGAACCGGCTCAAAAGTCGGCTCGGTTTTGCGTAAGCAGGAAGGCACTAAAGCTGATAGTAAAGCCAGCCCTCCTATCAGGGTAATACCCTTCAGGAATTCTCGCCGTGCCAGTCCCGGCTTCTCCGCAGGCTTTTCCGCTCTCTCCTGGTGAAACACCGTTCTTCTTTCCAGCAGGAGTCTTTTCGCTGGTCATTTATTTTCGTGCCTGTTAAGGTTATTATAAACTTAGCGTAAATGTTGGCTAGTTTCCTGCCAGTATAACCCGAAAAGTTGCTGGCTACAAGCCAGGAAATATTCTTTGGCTGCTTAAGAAAAATGATAAATCTGGATAAAGATAATGCTATATTTTTTCTTGACAATTACCCACATCTAATTTAAACTTTCAGGAGAAAAGGGTGTCAAAATCATCTTTGATTACTTCCAATTTACCGTCTTTAGTTAGTTTGGTGTGCCTGCTTAGGCAGAGGAGGATTAGTCTTGTTTAAATTCTCTTTGATTCCCCGGGAACAGAAATTTTTTGAGCTTTTTGAGGGCAGTGCCCGGAATATGGTAAAAGCAGCCCAGAAGCTAAAAGAATTGATTGATACCTGGGAGGATGTTGGAGAAAAAGTAAGCGAAATAGCCGAACTTGAGCACGAAGGGGACAGGTATACTCACCAGATTTTTGAGCAGTTACATCGCACCTTTGTTACCCCTTTTGACCGTGAGGATATAGCTCTACTGGCTCACAGTTTGGACGATGTTGTCGATTTCATTGACGCGGCGGCTGACGCCATGTTCAGCTATAAAATTATTTGTCCTAATAAAAGGGCTCAGGAGCTTTCGGATATTATAGTCCAGGCGGCCATCGAAGTAGAGAGAGCTATGCCCCACCTGCGTCACCATGCTGAATTAAAACTGACTCTTGAGAAATGTGTGGAGATTAACCGGCTTGAGAATGTAGCCGACCAGATATTCCGTTCGGCTATGGGTGAGCTGTTTGATAATACCACGGATGTTACCGAGATTATCAAGTGGCGCGAGATTTACGAGCATCTGGAGACTGCCACTGACAGGTGCGAGGATGTGGCTGATGTTCTGGAGGGGGTAGCCCTCAAGCATGCTTGAGTCGTCTCTCGGCATCCTGATTGGAATCATAATATTAGCTGTTGGTTTTGGTATATCTAATGGTTTTAACGATGCCGCCAATGCTATCGCCACCGTAGTAGGTACCCGCTCTCTTTCCCTTCGTAATGCTATCGGTATGGCGGCTGTCTTGAATCTGGCGGGCGCTGCTACCGGAACTGCCGTGGCTGTCACTATCGGCAAAGGAATTCTAACTCAGGAAGTTATCGCCGAATACAGTTACGTGCCGGTTATAGCGGCTCTTGCCTCGGTTATTATCTGGGCTTCCGTGGCTACCTTTATGGGTTTGCCGGTAAGCGTGAGCCATAGTTTTGTTGCCGGGCTGGCCGCTGCCGGATTAGCTCTGGCTGGCACTGAATCAGTACTCTGGGGGTGGGGTTCCAAACTGACGACAACCCTGCTGGCTGTTGTTACGGCCCCTCTGCTCGGTTTTATCGGCGGCTTTATCCTGATGGTCATTCTTTACTGGATGTTAGTTCGTGTAGCTCCGGAAAAGGTTCGCAGTATCTTTAGCAACCTTCAGATTCTCTCGGCAGGTTTTATGGCTTACAGTCACGGTAAGAATGATGGTCAGATGCCGATTGGGGTTATTACCCTGGCGTTGGTTATTTATTCCGGGCAGACGGGACTGTGGGATAGTATTCCCTGGTGGGTGATAATTGTATCGGCAGTATCCATAAGCCTGGGCACCGCTTTTGGCGGTATGAGGGTTATCAAAACGCTGGGAATGAAAGTTACCGTTCTCAGACCTGTCCATGGCTTTGCCGCTACCACCGCTGCCGCCACCGTTATTGAGTTTGCCTCGCATTTTGGTATTCCGGTAAGCACTACCCACTGTATCAGTTCAGCCATCATGGGGGTGGGGTCCACCAGGCGATTTTCGGCGGTACGCTGGGGAATAGCCGGTAACATTATCTTTGCCTGGGTTTTGACCTTCCCTATCTGTGGCGGGCTGGGATACATCTTCGCCTTGTTGCTGAAAGCGGTAATGTAGGCCTACGGGTTTGCTTCTTCGGGGATTGCCCGCCGTTTTTCGGCGGTGATAATAGCTTTTATTTCCGTTACTGCCAAGTCAATTTCACCCCGCTTGTTAACTACTGCGTAATCAAACAGGGGTAGCTGTTTCATCTCTTCCTCGGCGGTCTTTAATCGAAGGGACAAGGCGGAAGGTGATTCGGTGCGGCGTTCCTTGAGTCTCAGCTCAAGCTCCTCTATTGACGGGGGAATGATAAAGATGGTTATCGCCTGGGGCAGGATTTTCTTAATAGTGGCGGCTCCCTGAATATCAACCTTTATCATTACATCCTGACCCCGGTCAAGCGCTTTGGTAACGGCCTCTCTGGGGACGCCGTACCAGTTGTCGTAGACATTTGCCCACTCTAACAGCTCGTTGTTATTGAGCATCTTATTAAATCTCTTTTCTGAGATAAAGTGGTAGTCCACATCATTTTTCTCATTGGCTCGCCGGGCCCGGGTGCTCAGGGTAATTATATGTTTAATCGGGTCGCCAGATTCTTTCATCCTGGCCAAAACGGCGTCTTTGCCCGCTCCCGATGGACCCGAGAGAATGATGAGCAGTGGTCTGGCTGGCAGGTTGAATGAGGTATTGCTCTTGCGGGAAGCTTTTTTCATAGCCTTGCGTTGGTTTTAGAGATGAAATTCCTCAACCTGGGTTAACTTCGGTTCTACCTGCCGGTATCTGCCGGCAATAGTCTCCGGAGTAAGAGCGGATAAAACAATATGACCGCTATCTGTGATGATAACGGCCTTGGTTCTTCTGCCATTGGTCATATCGATGAGCAGGCCTTTGGTTCGGCCCTCCTGGATAGTGCGCCTGATAGGCGCGGAGTTTGGCGAAGCTATGGCAATGGCCCTGCTAATTACTATGATGTTATTGAACCCAATATGAACCAACTCTACGCTCATCGTTAATCACCTCAGTAGATAGTATGAATTGAATGCTCTTATATCTTATACTTAAAATACCAATTAGGCAACAGGTAAATACTTGCATTATACCCCGTTTGGCGGTAAACTATTTTCTGTCGGTTCAATTCTACCCGGAGGCCAATAATTTGAAGGAA
>JAZFUA010000294.1:0-2575 GCA_036446975.1 Dehalococcoidales bacterium | reverse complement strand
GTCGGTGGCGATGATGAGCAGCCGGTCGCCCAGTTCGTAGGTGTCCCGCACTTTGCCGCGGATGAACAGGGGCAGGGGCAAGTCACTTTCAAGCAGGGTTTCCCGTTCGGCCATAGCTAGAATATACCATAAATTGTTTCTTAAATGAAGGCCTGTTTTGTTAAGATGACTCCTTTGGCATTGTTGGAACCTTTGACTTCTCAAGGTAAAACTGTTAATTTTTATACAATGAAGGAGACTAACCCCGGAACCGGATTTGCCTTTCACTGGAGCTATATCGGGCTGCCGGTAGCTATTTTGCTGTTGACCCTGATTCTGACCGCTTTTTTCTATCCACGGCTTCCGGCTGAGGTAGCTTACCGTTTCCAGCCCGATGGCTCACCCGATAATTGGCTGGGTCGGGATACGATAGTTCTTTGGACCCTGTTACCCCAGTTTCTGCTAACCCTGGTGGCCGGAGGCACCGCCGGGGGGATAACCATCCTGACTGCCCGGTTCATTCAGCCGGAGAGCACCTGGACAAACCCGGGTAGAATCACGTCGCTGATGGGTAATATGGTTGCCCTGCCCCAGAGCATTCTCCTCTTTGCAATGCTGGATATTTTCAGCTACAATTCATATCGGATTCACCTTCTGCCACTGTGGGTTTTTGCCCTGATTGTTTTGGTGGTGGGGGGTATTATTTTGGGTATCTTCTTTTTTCAGGCTGTACGGCAGTTCTGGATAACCAGTAAGGAGTGATGTGTTGACTGAAGAAACACCGGCTAAAGCCAATATGGAAAAGATTGTCTCCCTCTCCCGGCGGCGGGGTTTTATTTTCCCCAGCAGTGATATCTATGGTGGGCTTTCCAGTTGCTGGGACTACGGGCCGCTGGGGGTGGAATTGAAAAAGAATGTTAAAGAAGCCTGGTGGCAGGCGATGGTGCGGGAGCGGGATGATATGGTGGGTATGGATACCAGTATCCTGATGCACCCCAAAGTCTGGGAAGCCAGCGGACACATTGAGAGCTTTACCGACCCCCTGGTGGAGTGCAAAAGCTGTCATCAGAGGTTTCGACCTGACAAGGTGCCGGTAGGAAAGCCTGAAGATTCGTCCAGATACTTCACCGCGATCGATTTGGACGAACTCATTCATAAAATGAGCATAGCCGGTTTCCCCAGTGGATCCGGGGATCTCGAGAGCAAGACTTTTCAAGATTTCTTGGGTAATGAGGATAGTTTACCCTGTCCTTTCTGTGATGTTGTAGGTCAGTTCACCGAACCTCGGCAGTTCCATATGATGTTCAAGACCTTTATGGGTCCGGTTGAAGATGATGCTGCGGTGGTCTACCTGCGTCCCGAGACGGCCCAGGGTATCTTCGTTAACTTTCAGAATGTGCTCAATACCACCCGGAAAAGGCTGCCCTTCGGCATCGCCCAGATGGGTAAAGTCTTTCGTAACGAGATTACCACCGGTAACTTTATCTTCCGCAGTCGCGAATTCGAGCAGATGGAGATTGAGTATTTCGTAAAACCGGGCACAGATGAGCAGTGGTTTGAATACTGGCTTGAGGAATCCCTAAACTGGTATGTGAAGCTGGGCATTAAAAAGGAGCACCTCCGTCTGCGGGAGCATGACAAAGAGGAGCTGTCCCACTATTCCCGCCGGACGGTTGATATAAACTACCTCTTCCCAATGGGCTGGGATGAGTTGCAGGGTATCGCCAACCGGGGTGACTTTGATCTCACCCAGCACGCTAAAGCCAGCGGTAAAGATCTGAGTTACTTTGATGATGAGACTAAAGAGCATATCGTCCCCTATGTCATTGAGCCTTCGGCCGGAGTGGACCGTGCCGTACTGGCTTTTCTCTGTGACGCCTACGACGAGGAGCCGGACAAGGACGATATACGGGTAGTGCTCCGCTTTCATCCCTCCCTGGCCCCCTACAAGGCGGCGATACTGCCCCTCAGCCGGCGCGAGCCCCTGGTGAATATGTCCAAAGATATCCACTCGGAACTTCGCAAGCACCTGATGGTAGCTTTTGATGACGCCCAGAGCGTGGGACGGCGCTACCGGAGACAGGATGAAATCGGCACCCCCTTCTGCGTTACCGTTGACTTCCAGTCGCTGGAGGACAACCAGGTTACCATCCGGGAACGCGATAGCATGGACCAGATACGAGTTCCCGTTGCTGAACTTGAGAAAACTCTGATTGCCAAACTGGCCGGAGAAGACTTTTCCGTCCTGCCTCCCGGCGGCAGCCTGGTGGAAAAGAAGTAAGATTAAGAGGGGACTTAAGAAAGGATCGATGTGACTAAAGGCATAATGAAATGTAAATTCAAGGAAACAATTCGAGCCTAGTCAGGGCTGGATTTGTTTCACACATTATGTTAATTATGAAGGACAACAGTCAAATAAAGGACATGAGGCATGAAATACAAAGCCGTAATTTTCGATATGGATGGGCTGCTGATAGACAGTGAGAGAATCGCATTATCTTCTTTTGTTGAATCATGTAGAGAAAACAACTTTGAACCGGATATAAATGTCTACTATAAATGTATTGGGACAACTTCTTATAAAACTAAAGAAATA
>JAZFUA010000293.1:0-10765 GCA_036446975.1 Dehalococcoidales bacterium | reverse complement strand
TCTACCCAGCCAATTATAGAAGCTTATCTGAGAATTTTCAATCTGTAGGGCTACGACTTCTTCCTGGAAGCGGTTGATTTAGTTGCCGTTGCAAAGTATAATTATCAACAAAGAGGGGGTTTATGAAAGTTATTTTTCTTCAAGATGTGTCTAATGTGGGCAGAGCCGGTCAAATAAAAGAGGTGCCTAACGGCTATGGCAAAAATTTCCTTATTCCCCGAAAATTAGCTAAACTGGCTGAGTCTGTGTCCATAAATGCTTTAGCGGTAAAAATCGAGGCCCAAGTTCGCAGTCAGGCTCATACGGAAGCTGAACTACTTGAGTTGGCTAATCAGATCGATGGGAAAGAGGTTGTTCTGGAAGCCCAGAGCGGTGGTAAAGACCGGCTCTACGGCTCAATCACCACCACCGATATTGCTGCCGGACTGGAAAAAGCAACTGGCCTGACTGTCGATAGAAGAAAAATCGAGATAGAGGAATCGATTCGGAAAATCGGCAGCTACGAAGTCAGTATCAGACTGGCAAAAGATATCGTGCCTAAAATAACAGTCAGGGTAACCGATAAAAGCAGCGAAGGGGTATAGTTTATTAGAGGTCTCGGGAGGAGGCAGGCGAAAGTCCTATGGAAAAATTGGCACCTCATGATATTGACGCTGAGGAAGCGGTAATTGGTTCTCTCCTGATTGATGGAGCGGCCATCTACCAGATTACCACTTTACTTCCGGAGCCAGATTTTTTCTATGATGAAAGAAACGGATGGCTATACCGGGGGTGCCTTACCCTTTTCCAGCGTGATGAGGCAATAAATCAGATTACCCTGGCCCAGGAACTGGACAGGCAGGGGAAGCTGGAGGAGTGCGGAGGGGCCGCCTACCTGAGCCACCTGGTCTCAATAGTACCGACTTCGCTTGATATTGAACATTATGCCCAAATTGTCCAACGCCTGGCGGTGAGCCGTCGTCTGATAGAGGCGGCTCGAAAAATAGAAATTATCGGCTATGAGGCAGACCCTGATGTGGCTAGCAGCCTGAGCCGGGCAGAGAATGTCCTGTTCGGGGTGCGGCACGAGCAAACTCAGGGAGACTTTATCCACATCCGGCAGGTCCTGGATAAGTACTTTGAGGCTGCTCCCGATACTGAAGATGGGTCTACCCAGCCGATTACCCAGGTGCTAACCCATTTCAACGGTCTGGACGATTTCCTGGGCGGTTTCCAGCGGTCAGACCTGATTATCATTGCCGGAAGACCAAGCATGGGTAAGACCAGCCTGGTGCTAAACATCGCCCGGAATGCGGCTGTGGAGCAGGGCGCCTGTGTGGCTATGTTCAGCCTGGAAATGGCCAGGGAACCACTGGTGATGCGTTTGCTGGCCAGCGAGGCCTCAGTTAATCTGAGCCACGTCCGGTTTGACTCACAACGGGAAGGATCGGAAGAGAAAAGGATTATGGATGCTACCGGTCTCCTCTCCGAAGCGCCGATTTATATCGATGATTCTCCTCGACTCCGGATAGCCGAGATGCGAAGTAAAGCCCGCCGTCTTTTCTATGAACATGGTGTCAATATGATCATTGTCGACCATCTGGGTCTGATGGACGGGCAGATGAGAGACAGGGTTCAGGAGATTAGTTTTATCTCGCGTTCTCTTAAGGCGCTGGCCCGGGAACTGAATATCCCGGTTATTGCCATCTCCCAGCTCAGCCGGGCTGCGGAGTGGCGGGCTTCACACAGGCCCATGCTCTCCGACCTGCGTGACAGCGGTAGTATCGAGCAGGATGCCGATGTGGTTATCTTTATTTATCGGGATGAATACTACTACAGCAGGGAAGAGTGGGAAACTCAGTTTCCGGATAGAGACTATCCGGAAGGCATTGCTGATATTATAGTTGCCAAACACCGTAACGGTCCTACCGGACAGGTAACTCTGCGGTTTGTTCCCAGACTGGCCAGGTTTGAAAATATCGCCAAGCAGGAACCGAGTATGTTATGAAGCAGTTTAGTGGTTTCCCTGCCCGGATGCAGTTTACTCCGGTACCAAACCTTTTCTTCAGCAGTCTGCTGCCTCAGATAAGCGATATCGCCGAGCTAAAGACGACTCTGCACATCTTCAGGGCGGTTTACGGCAAGAAGGGCAATCCCCGTTTTGTCACTTACCGGGAACTGTTGGCCGACAAGAGCCTGATGAACAGTCTCAGGGAAGGAGAAAAACCAGCCGGGGAAAAACCGGTCGGGGAAAAACTGGGTGAGGCTCTGAAAATGGCTGTCAGGCGGGGGACGATTCTCCAACTGGTGGTGGCCAGGGACGAAAACCGGGAGGATATTTATTTTCTTAATACTGATTCGGGTAGAAAAGCTGTGGCTAAAATACAAAATGGCGAGCTTGTCCTGGCCGGACTCAAGGCGGGGATGCAAGCTCAGCCTGATGGGGATACCGGGCCACCGCCGGATATTTTTACCATTTACGAACAGAATATAGGTATGTTAACCCCGATGATTGCTGATGAATTACGCGAGGCAGAGAAGATATATCCCGAAGCTTGGATTAGAGACGCTATCAGAGAGGCGGTTAGCTTAAACAAACGGAGTTGGCGCTATATTGAGCGAATTTTAGAAAACTGGGCTGCGGAAGGCAGGAAAGATGGAACACATCGGGGAGATTTTAAAAAGACAGATCCAGACAAATATACTAAAGGCAAATACGGGCACATGGTCCAGCGCTGACCCGGAAGAAGTTTCACCAGGTTCAGATTGTCCGGTTTGCAAAGGGGCCAAGTTTGTTCACCCTCTTTTGCCTACGGGTAAGCCGGACTATGGTCAGGTTATTCCCTGCCGCTGCACCAAGCAGGAGTCAGATACCGACCGAAAGGCTCACCTGCAGCGCTACAGTAATCTGGGCTTGCTGACCCGTTTTAATTTTGATAACCTGCTTCCTCAGGGTAGAAGCGAGAACCCGGCCAATCAGGAGCAGTTCAACCGTGCCTACCGGGCAGCGAAAACTTTTGCTGATAAACCGGAAGGATGGCTGGTTATAGACGGAGCCAGTGGTTGTGGCAAGACACACCTGGTTGTGGCTATAGCTAACCGCTGTATCGAGGATAATCGCCCCGTTTTCTACATCAGTACTCCGGACCTGCTCGACCGCCTGCGGTCTACTTTCAACCCAAATAGTGAGATGCCTTACGACGAATTTTTTGAGCAGATACGCAATACTCCGCTGTTGATTCTGGATGATTTGGGAGCTCAGACCCACACTCCCTGGGCCAAAGAGAAACTGGAGCAGCTCTTAAATCATCGTTTCAGCAACCTGTTGCCCACGGTAATTGTTTCAATTCTCCCCATTGACGAGCTGGATGAGCGAATCCGCACCCGCCTGATTGCCTCCGACCATTACCAGTTGTGTCCTTTTGACGATAAGGGGCTGGCGATGATGACTTACAGCTGGCCGGTTAATCTGGAGCGTGAGAAGGGTATGACCTTTGAAACTTTTAGAATACGAGAGGACCTGCCCCAGGAAGAGAATGAGAATCTTAAGGCGGCTTACCAGTTAGCCCTTGAATTTGCCAAATCGCCCGAAGACTGGTTGGTTTTTTTGGGAGATAATGGCTGTGGCAAGACCCATTTGGCGGCAGCGATTGTTAATTACTGTTACCAGAATAAACAGTCGGCCCTTTTCATTGTGGTACCCGACTTCCTTGACCATCTCCGTTCTACCTTTAGCCCGGAGAGTAAGATATCTTATGACCAGCTGTTCGAAAGCGTTAAGAGCGCCCCTTTATTGGTGCTGGATGACTTTGGTAAGCAGACGACCACCCCATGGGCTCAGGAGAAGCTGTACCAGGTGATAAACTACCGCTATAATGCCAAGCTACCCACGGTAGTTACCACTAACTGCTCGTTGGATGAAATGGATAGCCCTGTGGCATCCAGGTTCATTGATCCTCAAATAAGTATTGTCTGGAATATTACTGCTTCACACTATTCTGCCGGCCGGCACAGTCAAAAGAGGACAACTCGGGGTAGCCAGAGAGGGCGCTGATATCAGGATGTGAAAACCGGAGTTTGCACCGCCGGGTATTATGGAGTAAAATGAGCCTACCCGGTTTAGAAAGAAAACTCAATGATAATAAACCTGCCTGTTCTGGTGCTGAATCAAAGCTACGAGCCACTTAATATTTGCCGGGCCCGTCGCGCAATAGTCCTGGTATATCAAAAAAAAGCTGAAATGCTGGAAAATGGCTCCGGTTTTATTCACACTGTCAGCCGTGAATTCCCGGTGCCTTCAGTTATCCGGTTGGCCAGCTTTATCAGGCGTCCCCGGCGCTCGGTCAGGAAGCTGACCCGGATTGAAATCTTCAAACGTGACCATTATGCTTGCCAGTATTGCGGGAAAAAATCTAAAAATCTTACCCTGGACCATGTTATACCCCGCTACCGGGCAGGGCAGCATACCTGGGAAAATGTGGTTAGCGCCTGTGTTCCCTGTAACCGGCGTAAGGCGGGTAGTACTCCCCAGGAGGCCGGAATGAAATTAGCTCAGCAACCGGTCCAGCCGCGGATAACAGGCCTTTTTTATGTCTCCGATGATTACTCTCAGATACGGACCGAATGGCAGAAATATCTTCCCCAGTAAAACCTGGTCTGTCATAATCCGGCCGGTTATTCCGTTTCAGGGGGAGGGTAAGGGGGCTCTTTGACAATGCGTTCAAGCACTTCATACCAGGTATAGTCCACCAGTGCCACATCGTTTGTGCTTGGTGCCTGGACATAGAAGGCATGACCATCCGGGGTGCTGTTGCCCACTATAATATTCATAATATCCCCGTCTTCCAGGGTCAGGATTATCTCCATCTGGGGTTGACTCAGTCCGAATTCAGCCAGTTTCTTCGGCGAGGCATCTCTGGCGATAATCCGGTCTACTCCCGGGCCGCTTAAGAGAAGAGGTATACCTCCTCCCCACCGGGCCGGATCCACATCAGTCGTTTCTGCGTCATCAAAGTACCAGGGAAACTTGTCTTCTTCCGATATTTTGATAAATGCCTGGCTTAAATCTTCACGGGGGAGGCTTATTGTTATCTTTTGTATTACCTCCATCTCAATGTCCCACACATAGTATCTTGGCTCCTGCTTTTCGGGAGGTTCGGGAATGTTGGAGAAGTAAAAATAGCCGGCCAGAGCCAGCAGGATGGACAGCAGGATAATGATGTTTCTGAGTCTCAAGCGGTTTCCTCCCTGAGATAAGCCCGGTTATTTACCTTCTTCGCCACCAGATAATACCCCCCAGTAACAGGACGAGTACCGGCAGTAAACTAATACTGGATATATTGATAAAATTTGCAATCTCCTGACTAACCACCAGTCTGCGGAAAGGAAGTACCTTGCGTTCGATGGAGATTAGCTCCTTACCTGCCGTAAGTAATTCCACCAGGTTAAGAAACAGATTGCCGTTGTCACCGTTATAGAAATGCTTATCGGAGGCAAAGTCGGAATCACCGACGATAACCAGACGGGTCAATACACTCTCGTCAAATGTTTCTCCTTCACCACTGCTAGCTGTGACAGCGGCCACAAGAATACCCAGAGACAGGGGACCTTTCAGGTCTGTTCCCTCAACAAACTCAGGTTCACTTAAGGGGTCATAGTCTTTTTCCAGCCAGCTATCCTGGCTGGTATAGAATAGTGGCTGTAACATAATATTATCCGGGTAACCCTCTTGAGGAATGATTGCGGTAGCCCCGGGAAAGTAAGTCTCTGTCAAACCGAAGAAATTCCTGGTCCGGGGCACGATGGGGCTATCAATACTCGGTGATACGTAGGATGAGGGATCAATAACCGTACCATCTGCTATATCTATTCCCCAGTCAGAAATTAATTGTTTAAACTCGGGGGGATAGCCCGGGTTGAGCAGAATCATTAGCCAGCCATTATTTTCTAGATAGTCTTTAATAATCTCGACCTCGCTGCTGGCTAACGACCTTCGTGGCCCGGCAATTATCAGGGCGCTGGTATCCTCGGGTATGCTGGGGGTGACAACCAGGTCCAGGGTATCTACATTATAAAGGTTATCGAGCAGCCCCTGTCTTGCCTGGCTGTAGTTTGCGTATATGTCGGTTTCACCGTGCCCGGTGAGGAAGTACACCTTTTTCTGGACAATCCCGGTAACCTCAAGGATAGCACTGGTAAAAGAGTGCTCTGCCTGTTCCATAATCTCCTGGGGTGTTACCAGGCGACGAAGATTCCCACTTTCAAAGACGATAGTCTGGTACTGAACTACATTATACAGGTCTGCCTGGTCCGGATGCTCATCAGGGTCAATTTCTTCAACCCGTAATTTGTCAGTATAGTTCTGGTACTCGTCCAGCAGGCTGTTGGCATAGGAACGGATACCATAAGGGTCGTTGGGGGTAAAGAAGGCTAGTACCTGCACGGGTGTTTCCATTTCACTCAGGATATTCTGTGTCTGGGAAGTGAGGGTAAATTGTGACAGACCGGTAACATCAAAACGTTGGTAGTTACCGATGCTGATAGCGTTGACCAAGAGGGTAATACCGATGAAGATTGAGGCCATCACCGTGGTGCCGGTGCTGAATCTACCCCGCCTGCCGGTTATTGCCCCGCTAACTTTCCTGAAATCAATAAAAAAGGCGGTGGCCAGGAGCAGCACTCCCAGGCCAAGCAGCCCCCAGGCTGCAATACGGATACCCGGCAGCAGCACCATTACTATCAGACCTGTCAGTAGTGCCAGCAGACCGAGCAGGCTTAGCAGGCCGGATAGCTGATAAAAAGGTTTAGATTGCATTTAACTCCACCTGCTGTTTTCCAGTGATCTGATTGCCAGGAATAAAAACAGGGCGGCGATACTCAGGTAGTAGATTACGCCCCGGGTATCAATTATGCCCCGCATAAAATCAGGGAAATAGTAGGAGAAGGAGAGGAAACCGAGGACTTCACCAAGCGCTTCGGGGAGATAACTGGCTCCGATACCCAGGAACCATAAAGCAAAGAGAATCCCGCTGGAGACCACCGCAGCTACTATCTGGTTTGAGGTCAGCGATGAAGCAAATATGCCTACTGCCAGAGAGCTACCGCCCAGCAGCAATAGTCCGAGGTAACCGGTAACAATTGGGCCAATATCCGGGTCACCAAATATAATCAGGAGCAGGGGGTAGTAAAGGGTTAATACCAGCATCGTTATCAGAACGCCAAGGCTACCCAGGTATTTCCCCAGTATCACTTCGCTGTCTCTCACCGGGGCGGTGAGTAATATTTCTATAGTGCCTAATTTCCGCTCTTCAGCCAGTAAGCGCATGGTCAGGGCTGCCGATAGCAATAGCAGCAGCAGACTGGCGGTCTGTAAAAACCCGGTTATACTGGTCCCCAAATAGGTAGCCGGGCTGCTGCTGAAGAAGATACCGGTGGCAATCAGAAAGATGCCGGTAACTATGTAGGCTGTTGGAGATGCCAGGTAAGACTTGAATTCCTTGAGGGCGATTATGGTTGTGTTTCTCACTGCTCAGTCTCCTCTACGGTGGTCAGTTTAAGGAAAATGTCCTCCAGGCTCATTTCTACCGATTCCAGGGAGAGAAGAGTCCAGTTGCCCTTAATTATGGACTCCGTTATCTTGGCACGCGGGTCCTGTCCTACCGAGCATTCAACAATGTAATGAGAACCATCATACCTGACTCTGAGTACCCCATCGACCTTGCGCAGACGCTCAGTCACCTGCTTGGAAGGGCCCTGCACTTCCAGCCGAAAGCGTCTGGAGCCGCTTACCATGGAAGACAGGTTCTCGATACTATCCTGAGCCACAATCTTACCTTCATGAATGATAATCACCCGCTCACAGATAATGCTTACTTCAGGCAGGATATGGGTAGAGAGAAGGACGGTGCGATCCTTACCCAGCTCCTTGATAAGCTGTCTTGTCATCGTGACCTGAATAGGGTCAATACCTACCGTGGGTTCATCCAGAATCAGCACCTCCGGTTCGTGGATAATTGCCTGAGCCACCCCGACCCGCTGCCGGAAGCCCCGGGATAGTTTGCCGATAATCACATCAATATATTCTTCCAGATGGCATAATCCGACAACATCTTCTATTCTGGTTTTTATCCTGTTTTTATCCAGACCCCTCAAGCTGGCCAGAAAGTCCAGGTAACCGCGAACGGTCATGTCAGTATATAAGGGCACCGACTCGGCGAAATAGCCGATGCGGCGGCGTGCCTCCAGGGAATGGGTCAGTATGTTATAACCGGCCACCCAGGCTTCCCCCCGGGTTGGGGCCAGAAAACCGGTAAGAATACGCATCGTGGTCGTCTTTCCCGCCGCGTTGGGGCCCAAGAAGCCTACGATTTCACCTTTTTCTACACTGAAACTGATGTTATCTACAGCCAGGCGGTTCCCGTAATATTTGGTCAGATTTTCTACTTTTATCATTTTCGATCACTACCGTTATGGTGTTTAGCCGGAGCTGCTGGGTTGGCTTTTTGCAAGTTGCCAGTTTATCCAGGCATAGGTTTCAGAATCAAATCCATTCTTAAAGCCATGATATTGTATTTTATGGGAGCCCCGCTCTTTAGAGAACCAGTCATCAAGGGCATTGCCCCTTACCACCTGCAAAGAAGCCTCATCCAGTTCCCGGACAGCTTCTTCAGCAACCAGGGTAATATAATAGCCCATTATGGCTGGTACTGTTTCGCCTTCCGGCGTAACCTCCTCACCCATCAGGGCTATGGGCTGGCTGACATTACCCGTATTCAGGCTAAAGGCTTCAAACTCCAGATTAGGCGCCAGGACACCGCCTGGGGGGAACCAGCCAAGCTCGCCGCCCTGTTCCCGGGTTGACTCATCCACTGATACTTCCCGGGCAAGTTCAGAAAAATTTTCTCCCGCTTCCCACCTGGCTCTTACCTCGAGTGCTTCCTCGTATTCCTCCAGGGCGATGATATAAAGATGTCTCTGCGGGGCTACTGTAGGCACTCTTTCTGCCAGGTACTCCTGGAGTCGGGATGATAGCAGTCCTATGGATACAAGTTCCCTGAACTCGGCATCTGATAGTCCTCTCTCATTAAGCAACTGGCGGTACCACTCATTGAATTCACTTTCAGAAATTGTCTCACTTTCTCCCCGGAATGTTGTCCTTAGCGTCTGGTCAATATCCTCAGGGGTGACCTCTATACCATATTGTGGCGCAACCAGTTTGATTACCTGTTCCCGGGAAAGCTGGTTAAGCATGTCTAAAGGGTCAGCGCCGGACAGCCGGAGCCTGGTCAGGAAATAGTCCATACGGATAGAGACATCATCCACGACAACTACGGGGCGTCGAAAAGGGGCAATATACTGCTGATAAGAGAAGAATCCTATTGTTGCCGCCATTATGGCGATAACCACTGCGGCAATAATAATTCCTGCCCATTTTCCCCGCCCGCTCCCAGTTTGAAGGTTGGGATTTTGTGCCGACGCTACAGTGCCTTTATCGGCTCGTTTCTTTCTGGTTTGGGACATACCTCCCCCTTGGTCAGACAGAATATATTCCGTGGCGTTTACTACGAGAGGGTTAAACTACTCAGATAAACGAAAAAACAGCCCAGCATTCCCAGTTGGTAAAAAGGCTCTCCGTGCTCCGATTCTAAAAAGCTAGACCCGGTGACACGCTACCCAGTGCTCACTACCAACATCCTTCCCTTCCGGACTAGCCTCTTTGCAGATATCAATAGCCATATGGCATCTGGGGTGGAAAGTGCAGCCACTGGGGGGATGAACCGGACTGGGCACATCCCCGGTTAGTAAAATCCGTTTTCGCTGGCGGTCTACCACGGGGTTAGGTATGGGAACCGCTGACAGCAACGCCTGAGTGTAGGGGTGAAGCGGGTTATCATATAGTTCGTCACTAGTTGTAACCTCCACAATCCTGCCCAGATACATCACAGCCACCCGGTCACTGATATAACGGACTACCGAAAGGTCGTGGGCAATAAAAAGAAAGGTCAGCCCCAGTTCTTCTCGGAGCCTCATCAGCAGTGTAATGATCTGGGTCTGGATGGAAACATCCAGCGCTGAAACAGGCTCGTCACATACGACAAGCTTCGGCCTTGTCGCCAGTGCTCGAGCGATGCCAATACGCTGCCGCTGTCCTCCACTGAACTCGTGGGGGTAGCGGTCAGCCATAAAAGGCTCGAGCTGCACTATTCTAAATAACTCGGCAAGCTGTTCCTTGTATTCTTTACCGCTGACCAGTTTGTGAACGATTAGTGGCTCACCGATGAGACCACCGGCGGTCATACGGGGGTCCAGTGAAGCGTAAGGGTCCTGAAATATCAACTGCATATTCCGCCGCAAAAGCCTCAGTTGTTCGCCCTTAATTTTAGTGAGGTCCTCTCCCTCGAAGTACACATGACCTTCGGTAACATCATAGAGCTGGAGAATACAACGTCCGGTAGTCGTCTTACCGCAACCGCTTTCACCTACCAGTCCCAGGGTTTCACCTTTCCTGATATTAAAACTTACCCCGTCTACTGCCTTAACGTCTCCTACCTTCGTCCGCAGAACGCCAGCGGTGACCGGGAAATACATTTTGAGGTCTTCTACTACAACTAAATTCTCGTTGCTCGTCATCAGGCTACCTTCTCCTTCTCGGTTAACTTTTCCATCTCCCCGGCTCGGAAGCAAGCGGCGAGGTGACCATCGCCCAAGTCTTCCAGGTCAGGTTCTTCTTGCCGGCACCGGTCTATGGCATAAGCGCAGCGGGGATTGAAGGAACAGCCCACAGGAA
>JAZFUA010000292.1:0-2819 GCA_036446975.1 Dehalococcoidales bacterium | reverse complement strand
TATCCATGACATCGGGGATGCTGCCTGTATTCTGGCTATCGGAACCAATACTACGGCAACCCACCCGGTGATCGGGCTGGAGTTAAAGAGGGCTACCTCCAATGGGGGAAAATTGATTGTGGTTAATCCCCGCGAGATCGGGCTGGTACAGTTTGCCGATATATGGCTGCAGTTGAAACCGGGAACGGATGTTGCCCTGCTGATGGGAATGATGAAGGTGATAGTTGATAAGGGACTGGCAGATTCCGGTTTCATTGAGGAGCGCTGTGAGAACTTTGATGCTTTCAAAGAGTCTCTTAAAAACTTCGACCTTGATTCAGTGGAGAAGATTACCGGAGTGCCCGGGGAAAAAATAGCCGAAGCCGCCCGACTCTTTGCCAATAACAGCCCGGCAACTATCCTCTATGCGATGGGTATTACCCAACACGTCCACGGTACTGATAATGTGCTAGCCATTACCAACCTGGCGATGCTTACCGGGAATGTCGGCAGACTATCGACCGGGGTTAATTCTTTACGGGGTCAGAACAATGTTCAGGGCGCCAGTGACCTCGGCAGCCTGCCTGATGTATATACCGGCTACCAATCGGTGGCTGACCAGGCTGTCAGGGAAAAATTTGAAAAGGCCTGGGGTGTCAGCCTGAACTCATCGCCGGGGCTGACCCTGACCGAGATTTTCGGGGCTGCCGGCAATGGCCGGATTAAGGCAATGTACCTCATCGGGGAGAACCCGGTGCTGAGTGACCCTGACGCTAACCACATAAAAGAGGCCCTGGAAAAGCTGGAATTCCTGGTGGTGCAGGATGTGTTTCTCAGTGAAACGGCTGAACTGGCGGATGTTGTCCTGCCGGCGGCCAGCTTTGCTGAGAAGGATGGTACTTTCACCAATACCGAGCGGAGAGTACAGCGAGTGAGGAAGGCTATTGAGCCGGTAGGTGACTCCAGACCTGATTGGGAGATCACTTGCCAGATCGCCCGGAAAATGGGGGCAAAAGGCTTTGACTTTGAGAATCCGTCTCAGATTATGGACGAAATAGCCAGCCTTACTCCCAGTTACGGAGGTATTTCCTACAGCCGTCTGGAAGAAGGCGGCTTGCAGTGGCCCTGTCCTGCTCAGGACCATCCCGGAACTCCCATCCTGCATACCGAAACATTCACCCGGGGCAAGGGCCGGTTTATGCCTTTGGAGTACCAGCCATCTGCAGAACTCGCCGATGATAAATATCCTTTAACCCTGACCACGGAACGAAGCCTGTACCATTATCACACCGGTACCATGACCAGGAAGGTGGCCGGCCTGAATCAAATGCTTGGACAGGAACTGGTTGAAATAAACCCGGTGGACGCCTCATCTCTGGGTATTGTTGACGGTGACATGGTAAAGGTGACCTCGCGCAGGGGACAGGTTACAGCTAAAGCCAAAGTTACCGATATTTCACCGGCTGGAGTTATCTCGATGGATTTTCACTTCGGAGAGAGCCCGGTGAACATACTCACCAATCCGGCAGTTGACCCGGTGGCTAAAACCCCGGAACTTAAGGTCTGCGCCGTCAGAGTGGAGAAAAGCGACACGAGGTAGCTCTTAAAAAGCTACTCCAATTCCACAATGCGTGCCTCTATGGTATCTCCGTTGATATCGAGGATACCAATAGTACCCGGCCCGCGGACATATTTCAGAAATGTGGGACTGCCTGGGTTAATAAACAGAGCGCCATCGATATATTGATTGAAGGTGCGGTGTTCATGGCCGAAGACAACAATATCAGGCTTTCCATACTCATCTTGCTCCGGATTGAGCCTGCTTTTCCACCATTCAGCCAGCCACGACCCTGAGGTGGGTACGTAAGGTTTCTCATGAACCAGCCACAGTGTCTTTCCCTCAAGCTGGAGGATGTGTTTTCCCTTCACCCGTTCATCGGTTATGGTAGCTCCATAATCATCATCACCCCTGGCAGCAAGCACCGGGGCGATTTTTTCCAGGTCATCCAGTACCGAGAGGGTATAGATATCGCCGCCATGCAGGATAAGGTCAACACCGGCTAAAGCGGAGGTTATCATCGAAGGGAGTTCTTTCTCAACCGAGGGGATATGGGTGTCGGACAGTAATCCAATTCGCATTATTGCACCATTTTAAACAATCTGATTTCCCGAGTCAAGGGACCCCGATATAATCTCTCTTCAGCAAGTTACCATAATACTACATCTTGGTCATAGCTGTAGTAATGAATACCTATTGACATTTGCCAACTGGCGAATTATAATTCGTTTATGGACAATAATCATCTTGGTGGAATCATCAAACAGCAGAGGATTTCACTGTCATTGACCCTCCAGGAACTGGCGGCTGCGTCTGGTGTATCGGCCTCACATCTGGGTCGCATAGAGAGGGGAGAACGCTTTCCCTCAGCCCATATTCTGCAGAAAATTGCCAAACCTTTGAGTTTTGAAGAAGACGAAATCTTTACCCTGGCAGGATATCTGTCCCCTCAATCTTCCATGATAGCTGAGCAAAGACCTCTCTATGGAAATGACCGACTGGACCCCTATGTAGCCCGGGTACTGGCCCAGGAATCGGTTGAGACGCAGCGAGCCGTCATCGGAATTCTCTCCATCTTAAAGAGCATTGCCAGGGGTGCCAGCAAAGAAGACAGCCAATAATCGTTTTAGTAATCTTCTCCTTGTGTGTAACAAAAATAGATATAATAATATTAGCTAATATTATTATATCTCCTCACTTCCAAGAGATAGTTACCTTATACATTCAAGTGTAAACGGCTACCACCACTGCCTCTTTGGTATTATGTTCATCAAAGAAAATC
>JAZFUA010000291.1:0-3198 GCA_036446975.1 Dehalococcoidales bacterium | reverse complement strand
GATGGATATGGCAGTGACTTCCCTTTCGAAATAATTTCTCGGCTTTGGGAAAAGAAATATCTTGATGAAGTTCTTAATAAACCAGTACCTTTAAAAACAGGAGCATTGGCATTATTACAGCACCTGGAAAAGGAAGGCGTGAAAAAGGTCGTTGTTACCTCTACTGCTCAGGAACTCGCTCTCAGGAAACTCACTAACGTTCAGATAATGCAATTCTTTGATTTCGTCCTGGGCAGAGACCAGGTATTACTGGGGAAACCAAATCCCGAGATATATTTAACCGCTTGCCGTAAGCTAGGTGAAGAACCAGCTGATTGTCTGGCACTTGAGGACTCTGATAACGGAACGATAGCTGCCTTTGAAGCAGGTTTAACCGTCATTCAGGTGCCTGACCTGGTAGAACCGTCTCCAAAAGTAAAAGCGTTAGGCCATAGGGTAGTGAAATCACTGATTGAAGTCAGCTCGATTTTAGACATAGATACAAGTAAGTAAGATGAAGTATCAAGCCGTTATCTTCGACCTTTTCGGGACACTGATTGAAAACTTCACAATAGAACGGCATGAAAGCGTTCTTAAGCAAATGGCTTCGGTTCTCTCAGCCCCCTCCGAAGAATTTGTGAGGCTGTGGTATGAAACCTTTGATGATAGATGCCTGGGAATCCTCAAGACACCCGAGGACAATATAGCTCATGTATGCCGTAAGCTCAGACTGGCTATTGAAGATGACCAGAGAAAAAAAGCCGCCCGTATCCGGCTGGATTTAACTGTAAATTCGATGGTACCGATTTCCGGAGCCATCGATACTTTGACCTGGCTCAAAACAGAAGGTTTCAAAACGGGGCTGGTTACCGATTGCTCGGCCGAGGTGCCGGCTATCTGGCGGGATACGCCTTTTGCTCCCCTGTTTGATACAACCGTGTTTTCCTGCCTGGCTGGCCTGAAGAAGCCTGACCCGCGTATTTATAAACTGGCGGCGGAACAGCTGGCAGTCAAGCCTGAGGACTGTCTCTATATCGGCGACGGCAGCAGCAATGAACTGACCGGGGCTGCCACCGTGGGTATGCACCCCGTCCTGATACATGACCCGGAAGAAGCCAGTGGTATTGTGCACCGGGTTGAATACGAGGCGGACAGATGGAACGGTCCGGCAATCACTTCCCTGAAAGAAGTCCTGGAACTGGTAGAATAACTTAAAAATAAATGGGGAGTCCGGGAGGGCGAAATTAAACAGGGGAGTTGAAGAGGGGCATAGCCCCCTCTTCTAAAAACATCCCCCATCCCTGGGGAAAGGGGATAAAGGGGGACGGGGATAGAAAAAAATGAAAATCCTCCATTTTGCTGATCTTCACTTAGGTGTTGAGACCTACGGGCGGATTGATCCGGCTACCGGGCTGTCCTCGCGGCTGAACGATTTTCTTGCTGCCCTGGATAAGCTGGTTGACTACGCCCTGGAAAACGGGGTAGACCTGGTCGTCTTCTGCGGTGATGCTTACAAGAGTCGGGAACCCAGTCAGACTCAGCAGCGGGAGTTTGCCCGGCGCATTAACCGCCTCTCCACCAGCGGCCTCCCCATCTTTCTCCTGACCGGCAATCACGACCTGCCCAACGCCATTGGTAAGGCTACCAGCACCGAGATATTTGACACCCTGGCACTAAAGAATGTTTATGTCTCCAACCGACCCGATATTTACCTCATTGAAACCAAAAGCGGCCCCATTCAGGTTGCCTCTTTGCCCTGGCTGAGACGGAGCGCCCTTCTTAAGAGGGACGAGTCTAAAAATTTAACCCTGGAGCAGATAAAGCAGAATCTGGAGCAGGTATTGAAAAATACCATAGATGAACACGCCAGGAAGCTTGACCCTGCCTTGCCTGCCATCCTGGCGGCCCATGTGGGGGTAGCCAGCGCCACGGTAGGTTCGGAAAGACTGATGGCCATTGGCCAGGAGCACTTCCTGCTGCCGGGTAATATTGCCAATCCTGCCTTTGACTATATTGCCCTGGGGCATATTCACAAGCACCAGGTCATCTCGGAGAATCCTCCGGTTGTCTATGCCGGCAGTCTGGAACGGGTGGACTTTGGCGAAGAAGATGATGAAAAAGGGTTTTATACGGTGGATATCGATACCAACGGGCTGGCTGGCGAGCGGCAGGTCTCTTACCGGTTCCACCCGCTGGTTGGGCGCTCTTTTCATACCGTTAATGTCAATATCGAGGTGGAAGATGCCGACCCTACAGCCACGGTGCTCAAGGCGATTAGCGGGCATGGCGAAGACAGGGTCAGTGATGCCATTGTGCGACTCCAGGTTAGTCTGCCTGCTGAAGTAGAGGGACAGCTCAGGGATAATGACATCAGGGACGCCTTGAAAGAGGCTTACTACTCCACCATAGCCAAGGATATCAAGCGTGATGCCCGCTTAAGGTTCGGGGAATCGGCTGCCTCGGAAATAACCCCCCTTGAGGCGCTGAAAACATATCTGGAAGCGAACTATCCACCGGACAGGGCTAAAATACTACTCGAATACGGGGAGAGATTGATAGGTGGCGAGGAATAAACATGCCTGATTATTATTTTGATATTGAAACCCGTACAAAAACACCCGAACCGGACTTAAAAAACGATATGATACTGACCATACAGTACCAGCAGATTGATAGCAGGACAGGTGAGGAAAAAGGTGAACTTAAAATATTGAAGGCCTGGGAATCATCAGAAAAAGAAATACTTCAAAAGTTCCACTCAATATTTAAACCTGATTCAAAGGATAAATGGCTGTTTATTCCAATTGGATACAATTTAAGTTTTGAATTTTTCAGTCTCCTTTACAGGTGGCGTGAAATTGGTATTGATGTACCACCCAGGAATTTATTCTACAATAAACCCTACATTGATTTATATTCGGTTGGGGTTATGATTAATACAGGCTCATTCAAGGGGGCAACTCTTGGAAAGCTCATTGGTAAGAAACATTCGGGTCTGAAGGTCTCTGAGTGGTATGAACAGAAGGATTATGCCTCAATTGAAAAATATATAAAAGAGGAAGCTGATGGTTTTATCAGCTTATATCAATATTTAATAGACAAGTTCCCAGGGATATGGCAACAGTATGCAAAAGAGAAGCAAATCATAGTCTGACCAGAAATTCTTGATAATATATATCTTTCAAAATGGAGTATTTAAGAGGGGCTTCGCCCCTCTTT
>JAZFUA010000290.1:0-3455 GCA_036446975.1 Dehalococcoidales bacterium | reverse complement strand
CGGTAGCATTGACTTATGGTTCCCGGACCCAGAAAAAGCTTGTCGCTAGCTGAGGTAGGGCAGGCAGAAAGACATATGCCACATTTAATACAATTCGTAAACTGAAGTACATCATTTAACTCTTGAGGTAGCTGAATGAATTCGGCGGTTGGGTTTTCCATTTCTTCTCTGTCATGACGGATAAGGTAGGGCTTTATTAATCTGTGAGCACTAAAGAAAGAAGTCAGGTCAACTATCAGGTCTTTAATGACCGGCAGATTGGGTAAGGGCTTGATAGTCAGCCTGGCTGATTGTAATCCCTCTATTTGGGTATGGCAGGCAAGGTAGGGATAGTTATTGATAAAAATACCACAGGAACCGCAGATTCCCATGCGGCATGAGGCACGAAAAGTAAGGCTGCTATCTTGATTTTCTTTTATATAGAGAAGGCCATCCAGCACTGTCATGCCCCGGCTTGACGGCACTATGAATTCCTGAAAATGAGGTTGGTTGTCCTGTTCAGGATTGTATCTCTGAAGTTTGAATACTACTTGTTTGGTTTTGACTTCAGCCATAAAACCTCCTTAACTGGAAAGCAGGATTACCGGTACATATGTAATTCCCATTAAGAGAATGATACCGGAAACTATAATAATCCAGGTAATAATACGCATTTTATTAACTGATGGTACCAGCTCCACTAAAGTGTTCCGTAGTCCGCTGAGAGCGTGATAGAGAATAATTGCCACCAGAAATACAGCCAGGCCCGCCCATATACCCGGGTTAGCCCGGTCTGCCACTGATCCAGAAGAAATTAGCTCAGCGGTATCAACTCCGAAGAAGCCTAGAATAACCGGAATATGGGTCAATATCAGAGATATACCTATTAAAACCAATATCAACACACCGGTAACCAGTTGCAGAAGCCACAGGTAGGTCATACGCATTACCAAACTCCTACTACGAAGTAGATAAAAAGGAAGAATAAGGCGAGAAGAACAATCATGGCTGTCATGACGATGGTTAAGAGACGCTTTTTGCGGAGTGAATCCTGGTATGGATAGATTGGCGGGGTAGGTCGCCCCAGTGTAAAGCCTGTTTCCTGTAAGGTAAGGCGCAGCCCATTCAGGCCGTGGTAGATAAAGACAACCACCACGATGCCAAACCACTGGTTATGAACAAGCGCCAGGGTAGCCCCCCAGGCATCTCGACCTTGAATTTGAAAAATAGCCATTGTAACCAGATAAATTAAAAATAAGAGTAAGAGACCCAAGCCGGTTATTCGATGGATAAAATAAAGGTAGCGCTCCAGTCTGTATTTACCTGCCCATATCCAGCCACCAGGTCCTAATAAATTCTGTCGAGGGCGTATTTGTTTCATGATAAACCTTAATATTCTCTTATTGCTGGCTGCCATCTGGTGATGGTTACCGGAATGTAATCAATCTTTGGCCCCGCTGGCGTGTGGTAGGCTAGAGTATGCTTTAGCCAGTTGCCATCATCCCTCAGGGGATAATCTCTCCGGTAATGAGCTCCGCGTGACTCGGTACGGGCTAGCGCTCCGGCGACAACAACTTCGGCCAGATCAATGAGGTTTTCCGTTTCTAAGGTGTTGAGTAAGTCAGTGTTATATACCCGCCCACGGTCTTTGACCCGGATATTGGGTACACGCTGTTTCAACCCCTTTATAATATTGAGAGCCTCTTCCAGACCTGAGCCCGTGCGATAAACAGCTACCTGGCTATCCATAGTCCTGTTTAGTTCCTTACGCATGGTGTAAGCGCTTTCCTTACCATCGGAATTAAACCTGCTGAAAAGTCGAATCTCAGCATCTTTTAAAGTTGCTTCTTCAGGAAGGGGAGGAAATGTTTTTTGATCGGAGGCATATTTAGCAGCCTTGTCTCCCGTAATTTTACCCCAGACGAGACATTCGGCAGTTGAATTAGCTCCAAGACGATTGGCACCATGAAGAGATACACAGGCATTCTCTCCGGCTGCCCAGATACCTTCTACCGGAGTAGCTCCATCTATGTCAGTGTGTATCCCACCCATATAATAATGGGCAGCCGGTCGGATGGGGATTAGTTCGTGGGTAGGGTCGATAAAATTGAACTTCATGGCAATCTCCCGAATCATAGGTAACCGTTCGATAATTTTTTCAGCGCCGAGGTGGCGCAGGTCAATATGAAGATAATCAAGCCCATCAGGTCCAGAGAATCCCCTGCCCTCTTCAATTTCAGTTGTTTCAGACCGGGAAACAATATCCCGAGGGGCCATTTCCATCCTGGCTGGAGCATATTTCCCCATGAACCTTTCGCCTTCATTGTTGAGTAAATAGCCACCTTCACCCCGGGCGCCTTCCGTAATCAGGATACCTGAAGGGACCAGACCAGTAGGGTGGAACTGGATGAACTCCGAGTCTTTAAGAGGTAACCCGGCCCGATAAGCCATTGCCATACCATCACCGGTTGCAGTAAGAGGATAGGTGGTGAAACCAAACATCCGGCAAGCTCCGCCGGTAGCAATAATTAAGGCTTTACCCTGGATAAGAAAAAATTCGCCGCTGGTTAAGTCCCAGGTAGTTACGCCCTGAAATCGGTTGTCTTCTATTAATATTGAGTTAACATAACAGTCTTCGTATCTGACCACATTGTATTTTTGTAGCCTATCATAGAGTGTTTGTACCTCATAGAAGCCGGTTTTATCGGCTGCGTAAACAGTTCGATCGAAGCTATGACCGCCAAATGGCCGCTGGGCAAGACGTCCATCCAGGCGGCGTGACCAGGGGAGTCCCCAGTACTCTAACTGCCGGATTTCTTTAGGTATTTCTTCGACGAAGCGTGCTGCCACATCCTGGTCACAAAAATAATCGGAACTTTTGATTGTGTCCAAAGTATGAAGTTCGAAGCTGTCTCCTTCCTCCGGTCGCATCACGGCTGCGGTGCCACCTTCAGCAGAAACCGAATGTGGACGTGTTAGTTGAGATTTGGCTATGATGGCAACATCAATTTCTGGATTTCGAACAGCTTCTATAGCAGCCCGCAATCCGGCAATTCCAGACCCTAAAATAATAACATCATGCCTTCGATTTATTGGAATGTCACTCATATATGACGAGAACCTTACCTGCACCAGCCACAGGTTGGAGAATTGTAAGCTGGTGAAACTGTATTTTCCCGATCTTACTTATCCATTAGAGTAATGAATTATTGATCTTTTCCCTTGAAGTATACCACTTATGGAAATACAGTTGCGGGGAGCAGGTCACCTAAAAAGACTTCTTTATTATTTGACTATTCTAACACTCCGTTGTGGTTTGTCCTGTCAGGCGTATTGACAACTCATGAGGAGACATATAATATTAAATCCTACTCAGCTCAAAGATAACTACTGATGAATCAACATACCCCTAATGAACAGCAGATCGATGATGCCGCTGTCCAGCGTTATTTCAATGGTGCTGGTGGTAGTACAGC
>JAZFUA010000289.1:0-6647 GCA_036446975.1 Dehalococcoidales bacterium | reverse complement strand
GAAAATGGCAGTAGAAATAGATCAGACACAAAAACTGGCAAATGAAATCGAAAAAAAACATGGTAAGACTATCGAAGAACTCGTTCTGGAGAGAGAAAAACGAGTCAAAGACGCCATGGAACTGAGGCAGCCGGACCGGGTACCGGTAACAGTGGGGACAGGCGTCTTTGCGGCCAGATATGCCGGCTTGACCGCTTCTGCTTCATTCTATGACCAGGCTGCCTACAGAGAAGCAAGCAAGAAAATGCTGCTGGACTTTGAGCCGGACAATACTGTGGCCGCCGGTGCGGGCACATCAGGACTATTTCTGGAATTGATTGACGAGAAGCAGTATAAATGGCCCGGTGGAACCCTTCCGGATGATGTTTCCATGCAGTTTGCTGAAGCGGAATATATGAAGGCGGACGAATACGATCTCTTCCTTGACGACCCTTCGGATTTCATTCTGCGCTACTATCTGCCTCTGATGTCCGGACTTCTTGCCCCCTTGCCCAAAATAGCGCCTTTGAGAAACCAGATTTACGGCAACCTGTGTGGTCTTCAAGGATTAACCCGAACACTTATGTCTCCCGAGTTCAGGGCAATCGGCGAAGCCATGAGTAAGGCTGAAAAAGAGCAGGAGAGACTCAGGAAAGAGGGGGCTGAGTTTGCCGCCGAGATGGCCCGTCTTGGTTTCCCGTCTCAAGGAGGCGGAGGCCGGTCTATCCAGTTTACCCCCTTTGACACGATTTCAGACAAGTTGAGGGGTATGCGAGGAATAATGCTTGATATGTACCGTTGTCCGGATAAACTCCTTGAGGCCTGCGATAGAGTTATGAGCTGGTGGATTGACCAGGCGACCCCGGCTATCCCCGACCCCAGAGGTAACCTCAGGAGGGCCGGGATGCCTCTGCACCGAGGTTCCGATGGCTTCATGTCCGACAAGCAGTTCGAAAAGTTCTACTGGCCTCATTTGAAGAAAGGCATACTTACCAATATTGAACTGGGTTATGTGGCGGCCCCGTTCTGGGAGGGCGTCTGGGACAACCGGCTGGAATACCTGCTTGAATTACCCAAAGGGAAAGTTATCTTCTTTTGCGAGAAGACAGATATTTTCAGGGCCAAAGAAATACTGGGCGACCATATGTGTATCCAGGGCGGAGTTCCTCCCACCTTGCTTCAAGCAGGTTCACCCCAGGATGTGGAGGAACACTGTAAGAAGTTGATTAAAGTGGTTGGTAAAAACGGGGGCTTTATCCTGGGCGCCGGTAGTTCTATTGATTATGCCAAACCAGCCAATATTAAAGCGATGGTCGACACGGTTAAAAAGTATGGCTGGTACTAGATGATGACCCTCATCCGCAGTGCAGACCGGACTCCGGATAGGGAGCAGGTGCTTCGGTGCAGAGACTACCAGTTATATGGCGGTGGCTGATGCCTGACCCTCATCCGGGGAAAAGAGGAACCCTTATTTCCAAATAGGGCGCTTTTAGAAGGCATTTGATCCCGTAAAGACCTTATCAATAGCTAATAACATAAATACCGCACCGGCAGGCAAATAGATATTACCCCGGGCTAAGAAGTAATTAACCATTTCCCCCTTTGCCCTCCCTGCTATCTTTTGTAGGATGGTCTTTAGGTTATCCATTCAGACTATTCCTAACAGTAGAGTAAAACCAATTCCAGCCAAATGCAAAAAAACCGAATCTTTGTTAAATTGACTTGACATATTAGGCGTGTTATATTGGTCGAAAGGTTAGTTTATTAAACTGGTTGGATTACAGAAAAGAAATGTCATCGCTGACTGAACTTGATAAAGAAATCGCACTCTGTCAGCAGTGTGAGATAGCTAAATTTCGAACCAATACGGTGCCCGGTGAAGGAGCGGAGGATGCTGACATTCTGTTTATCGGGGAGGCGCCGGGCTGGCATGAAGACCAGCAGGGACGTCCCTTTGTCGGCCCGGCCGGCAAGTACCTGGATGAATTACTGGCTTCTATCAGCCTGAATCGACAGCTGGTCTATATTGCCAATGTGATAAAGTGCCGGCCGACGGGTAACCGAGATCCCCTGCCGCTAGAAATAAGTAATTGCCGTAACTGGCTTGACCGCCAGATTAAGTTAATTAACCCCAGAATGATTGTGACCCTCGGTCGTTTCTCTATGTCTATGTTCTTCCCCGGAAAGACAATCAGTAAAATACACGGCACGGCCCAGCAACAGGACGATGTTATCTATTTTGCGATGTATCACCCGGCGGCGGCTCTGCATCAGCAGAAACTGCGCCAGACAATAAATGATGATATGCTCAAGATTCCCCCTCTTTTAGCTCAGGCGAAGAGTATTATCCGGACCGAACCCGAGCCGCAGCAGTTGAATATGTTCGGAAACTAAAACTGCTTAATCTGTAAATGAGATAAGGATTGAAATTATAAATGCCTAAACCAAGACTAAGGATTATTCCACTCGGCGGATTGAGTGAAATCGGCAAGAATATGATGGCGATAGAATATGACAATGAAATTATTGTCATCGATGCCGGGCTGATGTTCCCCGAAGAATTAATGCTGGGTATTGACCTGGTAATCCCTGATATCAGTTACCTGATGGAAAATCAGGAGAAAATAAAGGGTATCGTGATTACCCATGGACACGAAGACCATATCGGGGCATTGCCTTACCTGCTGCCTCAGCTTAATGTGCCCGTTTATTCTACCAGGCTTACCCGGGGTCTTATCGAAGTTAAGCTTAAAGAACGAAAAGCTCTCTCCGGAGCCGTCCTGAAAACAGTGGCCTTCGGGAATAAGATTACCCTGGGAAAATTCACAGTGGAGTTCTACCCCGTTTGCCACAGTATCCCTGATGCATCCGGTCTGATAATTGAAACGCCGATAGGCACGATTGTACACACCGGAGATTTCAAGCTTGACTATACACCGGTCGGTGGTGAACCGACCGCCCTTTCCAGACTGGCCCAGCTGGGAGGACAGGGCGTCCTGCTGCTCCTGTCCGATTCTACCTATTCCGAACTACCCGGTTACACCCCCTCAGAGAGAGTTGTTGGCGAGACTCTGGACCGGGTCATAGCCGAGGCCTCGGGCAGGGTGATTGTAACCACTTTTGCATCGCTGGTTTCACGCGTTCAGCAGGTAATCGATGCTGCCATTAAGCACGACCGCCGCGTTTTTATTGTTGGACGCAGTATGACCGATACGACCAAGATGGCCCGGGAACTGGGTTATCTCAATGCGCCGGATGGCGTGCTGGCCCGTATGGACGAACTGCGCGGCTTGCCAAACAACAAAATCATCTTTGTCACTACCGGCAGCCAGGGAGAGCCGACCTCTGCCCTGGTCCGTATTGCCAACCGGGACCACCGGCAACTTCATATTATTAAAGGCGATACCGTGGTTATCTCGGCTTCTCCCATTCCGGGTAATGAAGGACTGGTAAACAAAATTGTGGACAGTCTCTTCAAGCAGGGGGCACATGTCCTGTATGACAAGGTGGCCCCTGTTCACGTTCACGGACATGCCAGTCAGGAAGAGTTGAAGCTGATGCTGACCCTGACTAAGCCCAGGTTCTTCGTGCCCGTTCATGGTGAATATCGTCACCTGAGCTTTCATGCCAAGCTGGCCCAATCGGTGGGTGTTCCGGAAGAAAGAATTTTTGTACTTGAAGATGGAGACATCCTTGAACTTAATCCCCAGTCGGGTAAGATGGTGGGAAAAGTTAATTATAGTAATGTGTATGTCGATGGTCTAAGTGTCGGCAACATCGGCAGTGTTGTCCTCCGGGACAGAAAAATGCTGTCTAAAGACGGGATAGTAATGGTAATTATTGCCATTAATAAGCAAACAGGCAAGCTGGAGGGACGCCCGGACATAATATCAAGGGGGTTTGTTGAAGACCAGGAGTCCAGGGAAATGATAGAGGAGAGCCGTGACCTGGTCGCCCGGGTGCTCAATCATGGCAGTACCCAGCCGTCTGATTGGGGCTTTATTAATCCCAAGGTAAGAGACGCATTGAACAATTATTATTATCAGCAGACCAGGCGCCACCCGATGATTCTTCCTTTTGTGGTCAGAGTATAAAAAACCTGTTGTGGTCAGGGTACAAAAAACCTGCCAGCCGGGGGTGATATAGTGAAGAGGAAATCCAATAATAAAGACAGAGCCGGAGGTTTTATCTTCCCGACTCCGGTCTGGCAACTACTCTTACTTATCGGGGCAGTAGTGGCAATCTACTGGCAGCGGGCGGTTATACTTGCCTGGATTAACGATGTTGTTACCGGCACCTTGAGGCTATTTGGTTTGGGGCTGGTCTTTATCGTTATAGCTATGGGCACTCTGGTCTGGATGATATTGCAGCGGAAACTATCCTCGCTTGTTTATCGCTGGAATCGCTGGCTGGGCGGAGTTGTTTTTGTTCTTGTTGTCTGGGGGATACTGGGTTTCATCCCCGTGGGGAAAGGTATTTTTGGCAGCTACAGCCTGGGGGGCGAGTTCGGGAGGAGTATCATTGGCTACACTGACCCGGAAGGTGGTATTCGGTTACTGGGATTACTGGTGGCGGGTATCGTTCTGGTAGCTCCCGGAGCTTCCATCCGTTTTGTCAGAAACACTACTTCACGCTTGATTAACCAGTTCAAGCAACAGGATTACAGGCAAATGCCCCAACCTGAAATACCTCCTCCTCAGCCGGTACCCCCTTCTCTCCGGGACACTCCGGAACCAGCCGTAACCGCTGAACCGGCAGAAAAAACGCTATCAACCCGGAAAAGAACTGTCCCCTCAGTTGTTCCCGCCTCGACTCCCCAGGAACTGAAGCAGGTGGCTCAGGAAGTCTGGAAGAAGTACGGTGAATCACCGACTGTGGTTACTGTTGACGGCTGGAAGCTGCCCCCGGTTGATATACTGGACAGTTCTCCCGAAGTTCAGTTCAGCCAGGCTGATAATGCGGAAAGAGCCAAGCTTATTGAAGAAGCCCTGGCCAGTTACGGCGTCGAGGTTAAAGTGGGGCAGATAAATGCCGGGCCAACCGTTACCCAGTTTGGCGTGGAGCCGGGCTGGGACAGAAAGACAAAAGAAGTAAGGGAAAAAGATAAAGACGGAAATGTGCATGTAAGAACGGAGGAGGTATCCAAGACCAGAGTTAAGGTAGACCGGATCACCTCGCTCTCAAACGACCTGGCTCTGGCCCTGGCGGCCCCCAGTATCAGGATTGAAGCCCCAGTGCCGGGTAAATCGATAGTCGGTATTGAAGTGCCCAACACTATTTCAAGTGTGGTGAGCCTGAGGGGAGTAATAGAGACCAATGTTTTTCAAAAAATGCAGACTAAGGTAAAGCTGGCGCTGGCGCTGGGTAAGGGGGCAGGTGGCGAGGCAATAGTTGCCGACCTGGCTAAAATGCCCCACCTGCTTATCGCCGGGGCTACCGGTAGCGGTAAAACCGTTTGTCTGAACGCTGTTATCTGCTGCCTGATATTGAATAATACGCCTAACGATGTCCGCTTTATTATGATTGACCCCAAGCGGGTGGAACTGATCACCTTTAACAGCATCCCCCACCTGGCGGCTCCGGTTATCGTTGATTCTGAAAAGGCTGTTCAGGCCTTGCACGGGCTCAGCCGGGAGATGAATGCCCGGTATCAAACCCTGGCTTCAGCCGGCGCCCGTAATATCGAGGGTTACAATAAAAACAAAACGGGCGATGAAAAGATGCCCTACCTGGTGCTTATTATTGATGAACTGGCCGATTTGATGATGCTCGGCGGCGATGATGTGGAAACGATTATATGTCGGCTGGCCCAGCTGTCCCGGGCGGTGGGTATTCACCTGGTGGTGGCTACCCAGCGTCCTTCAGTGGATGTGGTTACCGGTCTGATTAAAGCTAACTTTCCGACGCGCATCAGCTTTGCGGTTAGCTCTCAGGTAGATTCGCGCACTATCCTGGATGGAGGTGGCGCCGAAAAACTGCTGGGCAGCGGTGATATGCTCTATATGCCTACCGAGGCGGGTAAGCCGAAACGCCTGCAAGGGTGCTATGTCTCCGATGCCGAGGCGGAGAGGCTAGTCTACTTCTGGGGCAACCAGCGGCAGGGGGAGAGACCTCCCCTGATGAAGCTCGAAGAGCTTACCTCATCACCGGCTTCCACTCGCAGGGGAGGCCACCCGGCGGACTCGCTCCTCGATGCAGCCAGGCAGCTGGCTGAGGAGCACGAGCACATCTCCACCTCCTTTCTCCAGCGGCGTCTGCATATCGGCTATCCCCGGGCTGCCCGCCTGATGGAACAGCTTGAGGAAGAAATGTCTCAACCGGAGGAGGAGGAAATAGAAATTGAAGAAGAAGATAAACAGGAGCAATCCGGTTAAGAAAAATTACGGCTAATTCCGGAAACGGGGAGTGGCGATGAAGAAAAATCGACTCAGGGAACTCTTGAATCAGGGTAAACCAACGCTAGGTACTCATGTTATTATCCCCTGGCCGGGAATCGTGGAAATTATCGGAAGTTCCGGTGCCTTTGATTACATCGAGTATGTCGGTGAATATTCTTCTTTCAGTCTGGAGCAGATGGATAATTTTGGCCGGGCAATAGAACTCTTCCCTGAAATGTCGGCTATGATGAAAGTAGAGGAACAAACCAGGGGATTTATTGCTACCCGGGC
>JAZFUA010000288.1:0-4397 GCA_036446975.1 Dehalococcoidales bacterium | reverse complement strand
GTTCTCCACAGCTTCAATCATCACGGCGTGTTGCTGGCTGGGAGTGCTTACCTGCATCCGGCGGGCGTGTCCGATGGCGGGGTGGGGAATATCGCCGTCACCCGCAATCTCATTTGAGGTGTCAACGATGATGACCCGCTTGTTGAAGTCATCTGCCAGCACCCGGGCAACCTCGCGGAGCATGGTCGTTTTGCCTACTCCGGGGCGGCCCAGCAGCATAACGCTCTTTTATGAGGTAATCAGGTCTTCAATTACCTTGATGGTACCGAAGATAGCCCGGCCGACGCGGCAGGTAAGCCCGACGATGTGCTTCTGCCGGTTGCGGATGGCTGAAATACGGTGCAGAGTGCGTTCTATTCCGGCCCGGTTGTCATCACCAAAACTGCCGATACGCGAGGTAACGTGCTCGATATCCTGCTCGGTAACCTCTTTTGAGTTAAGGAACATCTCTCTCTGGGGGAAGCGGGCTTCGGGCAGTCGCCCCAGGTCCAGGATGACCTCCAGCAGTTCGTGGATATCATCCTGTTGAGATAATAGCTTTTCTAAATAGGGCGGGAAAATACTAAGTAGCGCCTCTAGGTCGTCAGTTATTACTTTCTGTAAAAAGTTACCGCTTCTCATTAATATCCCGTTAATTTCCTGTTTATCTTAGCTTTCCTTCAATTCTTCCATGGTGAACAGCGGAAGCAGTTTCAGGCCTTCTTTCTTCAGGTTTTCCCCGCCTTTTATATCCCGTTCTATGACACAAAGCACAGACTTGATATCTGCCCCCAGTTGTCTCAGGTCGTTGACGCTCATAATTATCTGCCCGCCGGTGGTTACCACATCTTCAATAACGCATATTCGTTTATCAGCTATATCTATGCCTTCGGCGAGTTTGCAGGTGCCGTATTCCTTGGCCTTTTTCCTGACGAATATGGCCGGAATTCCGGTTTTCAGTGACAAGGCCGTGGCAACAGGTATCCCCCCCATTTCCAGCCCGGCCAGTATCTGGGTGCCTTCCGGTATGAGTGTTAACATATGACTGGCAATCTCCGCCAGCATAGCCGGGTCGGATTCAAAAAGGTATTTATCAAAATATTCGTTCGATATTTGACCTGAGCGTAGCTTAAAGTTACTCTTGATATAAGAAACATTATAAATTTTGCGGGCCAGTTCACTTCTGTCCAATTTTATGCCTCTTAAGATAAATAATTTCTGCCGATTTTATCGTTTTCCAGCCACGATATCAAGAAAGTACTGATGAAACCTCGGGTCGTCGGTCAGTTCAGGATGAAAGGCGGTAGCCAGCAGTTTTCCCTGCCGGGCGGCCACACCGGGGCCGTTATCTAGGCGGGCGAGTATCTCCACATTTCCATTTGACCGCTCAATTGACGGGGCACGGATAAACACGGCATGAAAAGGTTCCTCTCCCAGTTCAGGGATATCAAGCTCGGTCTCGAAGCTCTCTTTCTGTCTGCCAAAGGCGTTGCGGTTAACACTTATGGACATCAGCCCCAGGGACGTCACGCGGGAATCGGGGACTGTATCAGCCAGCATTATCATACCGGCACAGGTGCCCATTACGGGCAGCCCCTTTTCAGCCAGTTCTTTTATCTTGCCGGTCAGATTGTAGTCCGTAATCAGCTTGCTGATAGTGGTGCTTTCTCCGCCGGGAATAATCAGCCCGTCCAGGCCATCAAGTTCTTGAGGCAAACGGACGGGCACAGCGTCCACTCCCAGTTTTCGTAAAACGGCTATATGCTCGGTAAAGGCTCCCTGCGCTGCAAGGACACCTATTTTCATACTACTTTCCTTCGCACTGCGGCGGTTCTTTTCAGATTACCATCCCCTGGTGGCCAGTAATTCATCAGGCCTGAGTTGTTTTACATTTATTCCTGACATGGCGCCACCCAGATTCTTGGATACCTCGGCAATAATTTCAGCATCCTGGTAATGAGTGGTCGCTTTGACCACTGCCTTGGCCCGGACGGCCGGATTATCAGACTTGAATATGCCGGAACCGACAAAAACACCGTCGGCCCCCAGTTGCATCATCAGGGCGGCATCGGCCGGTGTAGCCACTCCCCCGGCCGCAAAGTTTACCACCGGCAGCCTCCCCTCTTTATGTACCTCTTCCACCAGTTCAAAAGGTGCGCCCATTTCCTTGGCTGCGGCCATCAGTTCTTCCTGGGGCAGATTCGCTATTCTGCGGATGCCACCGGTCACTGTCCTCATATGCCTGACCGCCTCAACGATATCACCGGAGCCGGCCTCTCCTTTGGTCCTGATCATGGCCGCTCCCTCTCCGATACGGCGCAGGGCTTCTCCCAGGTCACGGCAACCGCAGACGAACGGAATCTTAAAGTCATGCTTCCAGACATGATAGCTGTCATCTGCCGGGGTAAGCACTTCCGACTCATCTATATAGTCTACGCCGAGGGCTTGAAGAGTTTGGGCTTCAACAAAATGGCCGATACGGCATTTAGCCATTACCGGTATCGAGACCACTTTCATAATAGCTTCAATAACGGATGGGTCAGACATACGGGCCACACCCCCGTCCGCCCGGATGTCAGCCGGGACTCTCTCCAGTGCCATCACAGCGCAGGCGCCGGCATCCTCGGCAATTTTGGCATGTTCGGGAGTAACCACATCCATAATTACCCCACCCTTCAGCATCTGAGCCAGACCGGTTTTTACCTTCCACGTTCCTGTATCCATATCTTCTTCCTGCTCCCTTACAAATTTACGCTGCTATTAAGTGAATTTTACTATTGTTCTGTCTGTTTATCAAGTTAATGTCTTCTTCACCGGACTACGGTGCCTTTTTAATCAGAGATTGAAGAAAATCGGCACAAAGAGTAAAATACTGAAGATATGCCTTGCCCTTCTTGTATTAACGGAACTAAAAGGAGTAATGGAAATGGCAGAACGATCTGACGAAATAAAAAAACTGATTGCCGTCGCCACTGATATGGTGCTACCTAACAACGTACGTATCGACACTATTAAACATATGACGAAAATAGGTAGTCGCGAGGCTTTTCTTGCCCTGCTGGAACTGGCGGCTAATGACCAATTGATTAAGAAAGAAAGAGACCTTGCTCTTAAGCAGGCCAGGGAAATATTAAAATCGGAGCGTTAATTAGTTCACCTGTTTGCCTGAAAGGGCGGAATTTTACGGGCGGATGAGTCTTGATATTGGTATCATAGGGCTACCTGATAGTGGCAGAACAACCATTTTCAACGCTTTAACCGGAGGTGAAGCAACCACCGGAGGGTACACCAGGGAAGGCTCGTCCGCCCCTCATATCGGAACAGCCCAGGTTCCAGACTCCCGCCTTAAGGTTCTAACCGATATATTCCATCCAGCCAGGGTTGTTCCTGCCTCTGTCACCTATATCGATATAGGGGCTTCGATTAAAGATGTGGCCGAGGGCAAGGGTATCAGCGGTCAATTACTGAATCAAATAGCTAATCTGGATGTCCTCATTAATGTAGTCCGGGCTTTTAGCGATGAAAGCATACCCCATACTGAAGGCAGCCTGGATGTAGACCGGGATATTACCAATATGAATCTGGAGCTTACCTTTTCCGACTTGGCATTGCTGGAGAGAAGATTGTCCAGAATAGAAGCGTCCCTGAAAGCAGCCAAGCCTGCCGAACGCCCGCCTCTACTCAGGGAGCAGGAACTGATAGAGCGGGTTAAGGCTGATTTGGAAAACGATGTACCGGTCCGGGATATGACTCTGACAGATGAGGAGACCAGGGCCCTGTCCGGCTACCAGTTACTTTCTGCCAAGCCGTTATTGATTGTGGTTAATATCGGGGAAGACCAGCTGGCTCAGGCTGAATCTTTGGCCGGAGAGCTAAGCACTCGTTATTCCAGGGCGAAATGTCAGGCTTCTTCCGTTTGCGGAGAGTTGGAAATGGAACTGTCTCAACTGGATGATATGGCCGCTGAAGAATTACGCAGCGAGTATCGTATGGATGAATCCGGGGGTAACCGTGTGATCAGATTATCTTACGACCTGCTGGGATTAATCTCCTTTTTCACTGTCGGTTCAGATGAAGTAAAAGCTTGGTCTATTCAAAGCGGCACTGAAGCCGTAAAAGCCGCCGGTAAAATCCACTCTGATATAGAAAGGGGTTTCATCCGGGCAGAGGTAATCGGCTATGATGACATGGTAAAATCTGGCAGCTTGGCCGAAGCTCGAAAGAAAGGGCTTCTTCGGCTGGAAGGGAAGAATTATACGGTCCGGGATGGGGATGTGATTACCTTCCTGTTTAATGTATAGAATCTGGCTTAAGGAACGGCTTGCTAATACCGAGCTGATGAGCTAATTCTACTTATATCATTTCCTTCTTAACAACAGCCTGCTGCCAATACCTCTTATTTTCTGGTGTCAGCGAAG